>JANOCM010000061.1:0-3877 GCA_031412175.1 Alphaproteobacteria bacterium | reverse complement strand
TCGGCGAGATGGCCGCGGTGCAGATAGGGCGTGCCGACCTCGACGATGGTCATGCCGAGTTCGGCGGCGAGGAAGCGCGCCAGTGGCACCTCGAGCTGCGAATCGGGCATGAAGAAGATCGATTTGCCATTGAGCCGTTCGGCGTGGCGGGCGAGCGCGCGCTTGGCGCGTTCGCGGCCCGGCGCGACAACGCTGCGGAAATGCATCTCGTCGATGCCGAATTCGGTCGCCGCGGCGTGCAGCCAGGCGGTGGTGCCCTCGGCGCCGAACGGGAACATCGCCGGCAAATGGACGGCGCCGCGGGCTTCGAGCGCGCGGGCAGTATCGCCGAGGAACGGCTGCGCCAGCAGGAAGCGCGTGCCGGGGCCGACGCCGGGCAGATCCTTGGCGCGGCGCGGCGGCAGCGTCTCGACGCGCGCGATGCCGATCTCTGCGAACAGCCGGCGGAACTGGTCCTCGACGATATCCGGCAGCGCGCCGACGATCAGCAGTTGGTCGACCGCCGCTTCGCGCATTTCGGGCACCAGCGCCGCGAGGCAGGCGTCCTCCCCTTGTGTGAACGTCGTTTCGATGCCGCTGCCCGAATAGTTGAGGATGCGGACATTGGGGGCGTGGGTGACGTTGAGCCGCTCGGCGGCGCGCGACAGGTCGAGCTTGATGACTTCGCTGGGGCACGAACCCACGAGGAACAGCAGCTTGATCTCGGGCCGGCGCGCCAACAGGCGGTGGACGACCTTGTCGAGCTCCTCATTGGCATCGGCGAGGCCGGCGAGATCGCGCTCCTCGATGATCGCGGTGCCGAAACGCGGTTCGGCGAACACCATCACGCCCGCGGCTGATTGCAGCAGGTGGGCACAGGTGCGACTGCCGACGACGAGAAAAAACGCGTCCTGGACCTTTCGGTGCAGCCAGACGATGCCGGTAAGCCCGCAGAAAACTTCGCGCTGGCCACGCTCGCGCAGCACCGGCGGCGACTCGACACGGGCGGCGGGAGCCAAGGCCACGGTCATGCGGCGGCCGCCGCGGTTGTTTCGGAATCGGTGGCTTCGGCAGGCCGCGCCGGGGCCTCCAGCCGTGCCATCCGCAGCTTCCAGATGAACTGGCCGGCGTTGATGACATAGGTGAAATAGGCGGCGAGCGCGAGCAACATGAGCTGACGATCGTCGAGCCAGCCGCCGAACAACGCCACCAGATAGGCGGTGTGCAGGGCGATCACCAGCATCGAGAACACGTCTTCCCAGTAAAAAGACGGTGCAAATAAGTAACGGCCAAACACGACCTTTTCCCAGATCGCGCCGGTGACCATGATCGTGTACAGCGCCATCGTCTTGACGACTACCGACCAGATCGCGGCATCATGGTGTTCACCGGTACGCAGATAGTTGAGTACCAGATAGAGGCTGACGCCGAAAATGAGGAACTGGATCGGCGCGAGGATGCCCTGCACCAGCGTCCACGGCGACTGATCGCGGCGCACCCGCTCTTCCGCCGTGTACAGCGGACGCCGTGCCTGGCCGCTCGATGCCGACCCCTTTGATACTGCGTCCGTATGCGTGTTCACGCCTGCACTCCCCACCCCTTGAAACCTACCATCCGGGACTCGAGTGTCAACCTGACTTTACGTCAAAAAGATTTGACATATCATTGTGCAGCGCACAGTCAGGTGCTTGCAGGCTGAGGAGCGGTTGAGTAGCCTTGGGCAATGGGGATTCAGCATTTCGGCGCACGCCGAACGATCAGCACCGGTCGCACGATGTGGCGGGTGAAGACATGACGTCTGTACTCGATATCGTCGCAGAAGCGCGCAGCGCTGCCAGCCGTGGCTGGGACCGGGCGCGCCGTGCCGCCTTTCGCAACCGCGAGACCGCCAGCCCCGATGCGCTGGCGCGTGTAATCGAGGCTGATATCATTCCCCGGCTGCTGCTGGCCCATACGGGGCAGTTGCCGGCGCCATCGGTGGCCGCGCAGCCGAGCGCCGAGATTCCGGCCGGCCTCGCCGACCAGTTCGCCGCCGCAACGCTGACCGAGGAAGTGGCGCCGCTGCTTGCGCGGGTCGAAGCGCTGATGGCCGGCGGCGTCAGCGTCGAGACCGCCTACCTCCACCTGCTCGCTCCGGCGGCGCGCCGGCTGGGCAGTTGGTGGGATGAAGATGCCTGTGATTTCGTCGATGTGACGATGGGGCTGTGGCGCCTGCAGGAAATCGTCCATGCGCTGTCGGCGCTGATCCCGGGAGTCGCGCCCGTCGAGGGTGTCGACCGCCGCGCGCTGTTTTCGCCCGCACCGGGCGAGCAGCACGGGCTGGGCGCCATCATCGTCGAGGAATTCTTCCGCCGCGCCGGCTGGCAGACGTGGAGCGCCCCGGCGCTCGATGAGGATGAACTGGTGGCGCTGGTCGCCGGCAGGGCCTTCGACATCGTCGGTTTGACCGTCAGCGTCGAACGCCATGTCGCGCCGTTGACCCGGACAATCGCTGCCGTGCGCCGCGCGTCGCGCAATCCGGGCATATTGGTGCTTGTCGGCGGCCGCGTTTTCACCGACAGACCGGTGCTTGCCACCCAGGTGGGTGCCGATGGCACGGCTGCCGATGGACAGCTGGCCGTAACCCTTGCCGAAACACTTTTGACGAAACGGCTAGCGCTAGGCGTTGTGCAAGACAGAGTTTGATCCAACCGCGGGCGCTCATGCGTCGGCGGTGAAACAGGAGACGGCATTCACCGGCCATGGACGCAGAGACGACCACCACCGACGAGCGGAAGCCGGTCACCCGGCCGACCGGCTTTGCCGCGCTGTCGGGCGACGCTGCGGCGCGCGCGCTGGCGGCCTCGTGCGACGTCGCGCTCGTTGTGGACCGTCGCGGCATCATCCGCGACATCACGGTCGGCGGTG
The DNA here is from genome assembly GCA_031412175.1 of Alphaproteobacteria bacterium. GTDB lineage: Bacteria > Pseudomonadota > Alphaproteobacteria > Sphingomonadales > Sphingomonadaceae > Sandarakinorhabdus. The sequence continues at coordinate 991 of JANOCM010000061.1, read as the reverse complement.
ACGATCTGGCCGGGATGGGCGTGGAGGCCTGGCTGAACCAGCCGTGGGCCGACACCGTCGCCAGCGAGAATCGCGACAAGATCACCGAGATGCTGGCCGGCAAGGGTGTTCCCGGGCGCTGGCGCCAAGTCAACCACGACAGCCCGTCGGGCGACCTGCCGATCCGCTATCTTGCAGTGCCTGCCGGCGATGATGGCGGCATCGTCGCCATCGGCCGCGACCTGCGCGCCGCTGCCGCGATGCAGCAGCGCCTGCTGCGCGCCCAGCAGGCGATGGAGCGCGATTCGCTGCGCCTGCGCCAGCTCGAGGCGCGCTTCCGCCTGCTGTTCGACAGCGCGCCTGAGGCGATCATTATCGTCGATGCCACCAGCCGCCGCATGATCGAGGCCAATCCGGCGGCGCGGCGTCTCGCCGGGCTCGGCACCACGCCGCTCGACGGCACCGCCTTTACTGCCGTCATCCACCCCGATGACCGTGACGCCGCGATCGCGTTGCTGGGCGCGGCCGCCGCTGCCGAACAGCGGCATCCCGGCCGGTTGCGTCTCGCTGACGGCCAGTCAGCGCAGGTTTCCGCCACCTTGTTCCGCCAGGATCGCGGCAATTCGCTGTTGATCCGGCTGGTGCCGCAACTTGTCGGTGACATGGCCGGCAGCGAACGACCGCTCGACGAAGTGCTCGAGCGCATGCCCGACGCCTTTGTGCTGACCGATGCCGACATGGCGATTTTGGCCGGCAACGGCGCGTTTCTCGATCTGGTCCAGCAATCGCGCGCCGCCGATGTGCGCGGGCAGCCGTTGTCGCGCTTCGTCGGCCGGCCGGGCATCGACGTGGCACTGCTCGAATCCCAGATGCGCGAGCATGGCAGCCTGCGCGGCTTTGCCACGGTCGCACGCGGCGCCGGCGGCAGCGAGACGGAGATCGAGATTTCGGCGGTGACGGCGAACGATTCGGGCGCGGTGCGCCACGGCTTCAGCCTGCGTGTCATCGAACG
>JANOCM010000060.1:0-2347 GCA_031412175.1 Alphaproteobacteria bacterium | reverse complement strand
CTGGAACCTGCGCATGGCGTTCGGTTATCTCGATGCGAAGTACCAGGAATTCAACGACGGCCGCCGCGTGCCGCCCTCGACCTTCTCGTGCAACCCAACGGGTGCCGCGATCACCTGCAAGCCGGCGTTCGCGCCGCCGATCACGCTGACATTGGGCACCGACTATACCATCCCGCTGGGCAGCGCCGGCTCGGTGACGCTCGGCGGTGACGCGCGCTTCGTCGACAAGCATTTCCTGTCGGTCGACAACCGCCCGGGCCTGACCGAGCCGGGCTATTGGATCGCCAACGCCTATGTCCAGTATGACGCGACGGGCGGCAAATTCTACGTCCGCGGCGGCGTCAAGAACCTGTCGAACACGCTGTATCGCACCGACGGCCAGGAATTCTCCTCGGTCGGCAACATCCAGACCGTTTACTACGGTGATCCGCGCACCTGGAGCATCACCGGCGGTTTCCGTTTCTGACGTGGCGTGGCGTGGCCGCCTTCCGCGCTCGGCGGGGAAGGCGGGGTCGCCTCATGTCGCCCCGCAATGCCAACCGCCTGCCGACGCGCCAGTGGCTGTTCATCGGCCCGCAATCTTTCGCGCCATAGCCGTCAGGGCCTCTAGCTTGCGGAACATGGAGGTTCACGTGCGTATCCAGATCCTGGCGCTGACGACATTCGGCGCGCTTGCGCTCGGCGCCTGCGCGCAAAAGGCCGAAGTCGCCGCCGCGCCACCACCCCCGCCGCCGCCGATGGGCGCGGTCGCCGGCAGCCTGGCTGCCGATCGTGATGGCGATGGCATCGTCGACGGCTATTACACGTCGGATGGCATCTACCACGCCAACTATGTGCCGCCGCCGCCGGCGCCGATGCCGATGCCGACGCGCAAGGGCGAACGCGGCTGATCCAGCGGTCGCGGGGAATGCCGTTCGGGGTTCCCCGCCGCCTGTTGCGCTTTATTGCCTTCGGGTTGGCCATGGCCGCTACGCCGGTCGTGGCGGCCGGCCAGGCTGATATCGCCACCGAAATCCGCGATCAGGCGCGCGGCGACGTCAAGACATTCTACGCCGCGCGCGGCTTCCAGCCGCTGTGGGCTGCCGATGGCGCGATCCTGCCCCAAGCCGAGGCGTTGCTCGCCGACCTTGCCTCGGCGCGGCTCGATGGCCTGAAGCCGTCGTCATACAAACCCGAAAAGCTGCAGGCCGCCCTCGCTGCCGCTCGCGATGGTGACCCGCGCGCCATCGCCCGCGCCGAACTGCTGCTGTCGACCAGCTTTGCCCGCTATGTCCGCGACCTGCGCAAGCCGGCGAAGCGCAAGGACGGCATGACCTGGCTCGACCCCCGGCTCAAACCCGCCAAGCTCGACACCGTAACCGTGCTGCGCACCGCCGCGCTGCCGCAGCCCTTTGCCGATTACGTTGCGACAATGGGCTGGATGAGCCCACACTACACGCGACTGCGCGGCCTGCTGGCGCGCGCCGAAGCCGCCGGTGTCGCAGATGCCGACCTGGCCCGCCTGCGCCGCAATCTCGATCGCGCCCGCGTTCTGCCCGGCCCCTGGACGCACCATGTCGTCGTCGATGCGGCGGCGGGGCGGCTGTGGTTCTACCAGGCCGGCAAGCAGGCCGGCACGATGAAGGTCGTCGTCGGCAAGGCCGAAACGCCGACGCCGATGCTCGCCGGAATGCTACAATATGCGGTGCTCAACCCCTATTGGAACGTGCCGGTCGATCTCGCGCAGACGCTGATTGCGCCCAAGGTGCTCGCCGGCCGCTCGCTGAAATCGATGGGGTTCGAGGCGCTGTCGGACTGGAGCGCGACCCCGCAGAAGCTGTCACCGGCAGCAGTCGACTGGCCGGCGGTTGCCGCCGGCACCCAGGAGCTGCGACTACGCCAGCTGCCCGGCGGCGCCAATTCGATGGGCCGGGTGAAATTCATGTTCCCCAACGACGACGGCATCTACCTCCACGATACGCCCGATCGCGCGCTGTTCGCCCATGACGACCGGCATTTCAGCAACGGCTGCATCCGGCTCGAGGATGCCGGCGCCTTGGCCAAATGGCTGCTCGGCCGCCCGCTGCGCAGCGCCGGCCGCGCGCCCGAACAGGCGGTGCCGCTCGCCGTGCCGGTGCCGGTGTACCTGACCTATTTCACCGCGACCGAGGACGGCTTTCGCGACGATGTTTACGGGCGGGATCAATAGAACCGACGTTCGTCATTCCCGCGAAGGCGGAAATCCATCGCCCGACTGCGCCCGCAAAAGACAGTATTCAGGCGATGGATCCCCGCCTTCGCGAGGATGACGGCGTTTGGCCTATGGAAGCATGGTCGCCCCCGCCCGTGCAGGGCAGGGGCGACAACC
>JANOCM010000059.1:0-7696 GCA_031412175.1 Alphaproteobacteria bacterium | reverse complement strand
TATTACGGCATCAACTATTATCTGCTGCTCGCCGAACAATCGGAACGCATGATCAATGTCGCGCGCCAGGCCAATTCGGCGCAGCTGGAGATGCTGCGCTACCAGCTCAACCCGCATTTCCTGTTCAACACGCTGAATTCGATCTCGACCCTGGTGCTGCTCAAACAGACCGAGCGCGCCAATGCCATGCTGTCGCGGCTCGCATCCTTCCTGCGCTACAGCCTTGTCGGCGAACGCGAAGGGCTGGCGACGGTGGCGCAGGAGGCCGAGGCGCTGAAACTGTATCTCGATATCGAGCGCACCCGCTTCGAGGCGCGGCTGCGGACACGGTTCGACATTGCCGACGATGTGCTCGATGCGCGGCTGCCGTCGCTGCTGCTCCAGCCGATCGTCGAGAACGCCATCAAATATGCGGTGACCCCATCCGAAGAAGGCGCCGACATCATCATCGATGCGCGCCGCATGGCCGACCGGCTGGTCATCACCATCGCCGATACCGGCCCCGGCCTTGCCGCCGCGCAGGCCGATGGCAGCGGCGGAACCCAGGTCGGTCTCGCGAATATCAAGGAACGGCTGCACCAGGCCTATGGCGACGACCATCGCTTCGAACTGGCAGAAAATGTTCCCCAAGGGTTGATCGTGCTGATAGACATTCCATATCAGACCGAGAGTGTGGCCCCGGTCGTAGGGGGCGAGGGCCGCATGGAAACACGAGTGGGGGCGCCTGTGCCGGGTCCGCAAGCGATTGCGGCCCAATAGGAAAGCGCCAAGAAACATGCCGATCAACACCATCATCGTCGACGATGAACCCCTTGCCATTCAGGGCCTCGAGCTGCGCCTTGCCGCCTTCGACGATGTCGAAATCGTCGACCGGTGCGCCAATGGGCGTGAGGCGATTCGCGCCATCAAGACGCTGAAGCCCGATCTCGTCTTCCTCGATATCCAGATGCCGGGGTTCGACGGTTTTTCGGTCGTCGCCGGGCTTGCCGATATCGAGCCGCCGCTGTTCGTTTTCGTCACCGCCTTCGGCCAGCACGCACTGAAGGCGTTCGAGGCACAGGCGGTCGACTATCTGATGAAGCCTGTCGACCAGGACCGGCTCGCCGCCACCATCGAGCGGGTGCGCCAGCGGCTGACCGAAAAGCGCAGTTGCGAGGACAGCGAGCGGCTGAAGGAAATCCTCACCGAAGTCGCACCCGAGGCCATGCCCGACGACCTCGCCGTCGATGCCGATGCGCCGTCGGCCAACCGCTATGAACGCGTGCTCAACATCAAGGATCGCGGCCAGATCTTCCGCGTCGATGTCGGCGATATCGAACGCATCGACGCCGCCGGCGATTACATGTGCATCTACACCGCCGACCAGACGCTGATCCTGCGCGAGACGATGAAGGACCTTGAAAAGCGGCTCGACCCGCGCAAGTTCCAGCGCATCCACCGCTCGACAATCGTCAACCTCGACAACATCAAGAGCGTCAAGCCGCACACCAACGGCGAGTGCTTCCTGGTGCTGGGGTCGAATACCCAGGTGAAGGTTAGCCGCAGCTATCGTGAAGTGGTGGCGCGGTTTCTGTAGGGGGCGATCATGCTCCCGGGTTGGGATGCCACTGCCTGACTGTCATCCCGGCGAAGGCCGGGACCCATGACCCACCAGTTGACCGTCGTGTGCGCATCCGTTGCCGAGCTTGTGGTTCATGGGTCCCGGCCTTCGCCGGGATGACATGTTTAAAACGGCCGGAGCATTGTAACACCGCTTTTCCCCGCACGACCCTAAAAGCCGTGCCGTCCCAGCCAGCCCGTCACCACCCCGGTCGCCTCCGCCAGCTTGTCGGGCTGGAAGGCGTAGTAATGCGTCGCGCCTTGCACAACGTGCAGTTCGCGATCGACCTGCGCCACGCAGTCGTACAGCCGCTGGGTGTGTGACGGCGTGCAGGCATCGTCGGCGCTGTTGCCGATGACCAGCACCGGTACCGAAATTCGCGGTCCGCAGGCGATGCCGTCAGCGTGGCTCAAATCATGGCTCCACTGGCTGAGCCATGACCGCAGCGTCGTGAACCGCGCCAGCCCGCCGGGCGAATCGTTGATCAGCCGCGGATCACCGAGGTAGCAGCGCCCCGGCACGCGGTCGTTGGGATCGACAGCGGGATCGAGCCAGCGCGGATCCGCCATGGTGCCGTGGACGACGAACGCCCGTTCGGCATAGGGGCCTTCGCGCGCCTTGAGCGCCGCCAGTGTCTCGATCACCCATGCGTCGATGCGGCGGTTGCGCGCCAGTTGCCGGGCGCGGAATTCGGCCAGGAAATCATCGCTGTACGGCGGCTGCGCGCACGCCGGATCATAAAGGTTCCAGTGCGGGTCACGGCGCGTCGGATCGGCCTCGTCGATGACCGAAGGGTCCATCCATTCGGTCAGCGTGTGCGAGCGGCTGACATGCGCGGCGAGCAGCAGCACTGCATCGGCCGGCGGCAGCTTTGCGTCGATCAGGCTGGGCGGATCCCCGGACGGTGTCGCGGTGACGCGCGGGTTCTCGGCCTCGGCCTGATAGAACAGCGCCAGGCTGCCGCCGCCCGACCAGCCACCGAGAACGACTTTTTTATAGCCGAGCTTGGTGCGGCAATGGTCTACCCATTTGCCGAGGTCGATCGCGACCTTTTCCATGATCAGCGCGCTGTCGTTGTTGGGATAGCGCGACACCGCCGACAGCACATGCACGCCAGCCGCTGCCAGCGCGCCGGGCAGCGGCAGATAATGCATGATGCCCATCGGGTGCATGAAGATGACGATGGTGTCGGATGGCGATTCGGGGCGCAGGTGTTGCGCCTGCAGCGCGACGACCCCGTCGACCCCGCCATAAGTGTCGCGCAGGCCGACAGGTTCGCGCCAACCGATGATCAGTGGGATGCGGGCATAGGGCGTCATGCCCCTGCTTCCCGCAATGCCGCCGCCGATGCAAGCATCGGCGGCGATGCCAACCTCAGGCGGCGACGGCGCGCGAGCGGCGGCGCATGGCGCCACCGACGATGCCGAAGCCCGTGACCATCAGCGCCCAGGTCATCGGCTCAGGCACCGCATTGGTGATCGAGACATTGTCGACGCCCTGCTGGAAGAACAGTTGGTTATCGGTCTGGGCAAAGCGGATCTGGTAGGTGCCGGCGGCCAGCGACAGCGTCGTGCTGTACGAGGTGAACGGATTGGGGTTGCCCGCCGTGTCGGCACCCGGGCCATAGAGCACGCTGACGATGTCGATCGCAGCATTGGTGAACGGATCAGCCGCCCCGAACAGGATATCGACAACGGCATTCTGGTTCGGACTGGTGTTGTAGTCACGGCCATTGGCGAAAATCGTGCCCGACTGGTCGTTGGCGAACATGTCGAACGAGATGTTGACGGTCTGGGCGCTGGCCAGCGTGAACGACTGGGTCAGCGAATAGGAACCAGGACCGGTCTGGTCGGTAATGCTGAAGAAATTGCCGCCAGTCGTATTTGCTAGAAAAGCCGAGCCGGAGAGCGGCGAGCCGCCGGCAACATTGGCGATCACCTGGAGGCTGCCGCCGCTGCCGGCCTGCACACTCGTCGTCCAGCCGGTATAGTCACCGGTTTCGAAACCACCGTTGGTGATCAGTTCGGCCGCCGAAGCCGCCGTGGTCGCCAGCATGGCAATCGTCGCAATCGCGACGCAACGCATCTTCATCATGTCATTTCCCCTGTTGATACCCCTTTTGGAGCATATAGCGGATTTTGGTTTCGTGTTCATTACAATTCAGCGGGTGCTGCCGCCGCTCTTTTCTTGGCTGTCCAGCCGGCGATGATCGCGCGGGCATGTTCTGATTCCGCCGCCATGATCATATCATGTGCCGCGACGCGGCTGGTGATTTCGAGCGGCAAACCATTGGGATCGGTGAAATAGACCGATTTGACAAAGCCATGGTCGATCGGGCCGAAGCACGGCACGCCGGCGGTATTGAGCTTGTCCTGCCACGCCTTGAGCGCGGTTTCGTCGGCCGCCTCGAACGCGACGTGGCGATCGAAGCCATGGACGGGCACGAAACTGTCGGGGGCTGCCGAACCGGGCGCATCGAAGAACGCGATATAGTTGCCGTCACCGAGCCTGAAAAAGATATGGACGAACGGGTTGCGGCGGCCGCTGCCGGGCTCGCGTTCCTCGGCGAGCGCCGCGGCCAGCGGCAGTCCGAGCAAATCCTCATAGAAGGCCCGGGTTTCCTCGGCATCGCGGCAGCGATAGGCGCTGTGGTGGATGCCGCGCAGGGCGTTGGTCATCGTCACTCTCCCCGATCCTTTGTTTCCCGCATCCTGCCACGCCGGCTCCGCTGGCAACAGTTAGAAACGGCGCCGCCGGCAACAGTCGGAAAGCTTAACGCCAGCTAAGCATGGCTTTCACAACATGTTCAGCCGTTTGGCGGCATCTTTGCAACACGCCCGCATTGGGGCGGCAAGGAGGTGTCTCATGCGCAATCTGATAATTGCCGGGCTTACCGGCCTTATGCTGGCCGGGCCGGCGCTCGCCGATGAGCGGCGTGGTTGGCAGGACGATCGCCGCGGCGGCTGGGATCGCGGCGATCGCGGCCGGGACTGGGATCGCGGCAACTGGGACCGCCGGGATCGGAACGACTGGCGCTGGGATCGCCCGCGCTATCGCGGCCCGGCGTTCATCCATCCCCGCGGCTATGGCTATCGGAACTGGGGCGTCGGCTATCGGCTGCCACCGGCCTATTTCAGCGGCCGCTATTTTATCGGCAACCCCGGCTATTACCGCCTGCCGCCAGCTTACTATGGCACGCGCTGGATTCGTGTCGGCCCCGATGCACTGCTGATCCGCATCGGCGACGGCATCGTGCTGCGCGCGGTGCGCGGCATCTACTGGTAATCAATTCCTGATCGCGGTCAGGAAATAGTTGACCGAAACGTCCGGGCCGAGCGTGAAGCCTGCGCCCGGACGCCAGGTCAGCCCTTGCGTTGCCGTCACCTTGAGTCCGGCGTGGGCGAGCGCCTCACCGAGCTCGGCCGGTGTCATGAAGCGCTGCCAATCGTGCGCGCCGCGCGGGATCGTGCGCAGCAGCAGCTCCGCGCCGCCGATCAGCACCGCCCATGACGCGGGGGTGCGGTTGGGCGTCGACAGCACCGCCAGGCCACCCGGCGCCAGCAGCCGCGCCAGTGCAGCAAAGAAAATGTCGCGCCCGGCGACATGCTCGACGACTTCGAGGCAGGTGATGATGTCGAAGGCCGCGCCGGTCTCGGCCAGCGCCTCGACCGAGGTGGCGCGATAGTCGATCACCAGCCCGCCTGCGGCGGCATGGGCGGTGGCGGCAGCGATATTCTCCGGCGCCGCGTCGATGCCCGTCGCCCGCGCGCCCATCCGCGCCAGCGGCTCGGTCATCAGCCCGGCGCCGCAGCCGATGTCGAGCGCCGCCAGCCCGGCAAGCGGGTGGCGGCTGCGTGCGTCGCGGCCGAAATGCGCCACCGCGGCATCGCGGACCAGCCGGCTGCGCAGCGGCGTGATGCGGTGGAGCATCGCCGATGTGCCGCGCGGGTTCCACCAATCGGCAGCGAGGCCCCCGAAGAACGCTGCCTCGTCGGGGGAAATGCTCGGCGCCAGCGGTTCGGCCATGACAATCCTCTTGTGTGCGGCAAAGCGGGGCTTGCTTGCCATCGGCGCGGCGCATTTCTATCAGACCAACAGGTTCCGCCAAGGGGCCGCGCCGCCGCATCATTTGCTCCCGAGGAAACCCACCCCCGCCATGGCCCGCATCGTGATGAAATTCGGCGGCACCTCGATGGCCGGCAGCGAGCGCATCCGCGGCGTCGCGGCGCGGGTGAAGCGCGAGATCGACGCCGGCAACCAGGTCGCGGTGGTGGTATCGGCGATGGCCGGCGAGACCGACAGGCTGGTGGGATTCTGCCGCGAAGCCTCGCCGCTTGCCGATCCGCGCGAATATGATGTCGTCGTCGCGGCCGGCGAACAGGTCACCGCCGGGCTGCTCGCCATCGCGCTGCAGGCCGCCGGCGTGCCGGCGCGGTCGTGGCTCGGCTGGCAATTGCCGATCCATTCATCGGCCGCGCATAGCGTCGCGCGCATCGAAGGCATCGAAACCGACAATGTGCTGGCGGCGATGGCGCGCGGCGAAGTCGCCGTCGTGCCGGGGTTCCAGGGCGTATCCGACGCTGGCCGGGTGACGACGTTGGGCCGCGGCGGCAGCGACACCTCGGCGGTGGCGCTGGCGGCGGCGCTGAAGGCCGATCGCTGCGATATCTATACCGATGTCGATGGTGTCTATACCACCGATCCACGCATCGTGCCGCGGGCGCGCAAGCTCGAACGCATCACCTATGAGGAGATGCTGGAACTTGCCTCGGTTGGTGCCAAGGTGCTGCAAACCCGCTCGGTCGAGCTGGCGATGAAGGAAAAGGTGCGGGTTCAGGTGCTGTCGAGCTTTACCGATGCCCCGGGCACGCTGGTCGTTGACGAGGATGAAGACATGGAACGCGAACTGATCGCCGGCGTCGCCTATGACAAGAACGAAGCCAAGGTGACGCTGGTCGGCGTCCCCGATGTGCCCGGCGTTGTCGCCAAGATCTTCGGGCCGCTCGCCGACGCCAATGTCAACGTCGACATGATCGTCCAGAATATCGCCAAGGGTGAAGGCACCACCGATGTCACCTTCACCGTGCCGCGCACGCAATTGCCGCTGTCGCTCGATGTGCTCGACAAGGAACGCGGCGCCATCAATTTCGCCCAGGTGCTGTCCGACGCGGCGGTCGCCAAGGTGTCGGTGGTCGGGGTCGGCATGAAGAGCCACGCTGGCGTCGCGGTGACGATGTTCCGCGCGCTCGCCGATCGCGGCATCAACATCCAGGCGATCACCACATCGGAAATCAAGGTCAGCGTGCTGATCGCCGAGGAATATGTCGAACTCGCGGTGCGCGTGCTGCACACCGCCTATGGCCTGGATGCGGCCGCATGACCCGGCTCGACATCCTCTCGGCGCGCGGCCGCGAGTTCCTTGGCAGCCGCCACGCCATCATGGCCGGCGCGATGACCTGGGTTTCCGAGCGTCACCTCGTTTCGGCGATCTCCAACGCCGGCGGCTTCGGCGTCATCGCCTGCGGGTCGATGCCGCCGGCGCTGCTCGACGCCGAAATCGCCGCGACGCGCGCGCTGACAAACAAGCCATTCGGTGTCAATCTGATCACGTTGCATCCGCAGATGCTGGAACTGATCGCGATCTGCGCCAAGCACCACGTCAGCCATATCGTCCTCGCCGGCGGGCTGCCGTCGGGCGCTGCCATCGAGGCGATCAAGGCGGCCGGCGCCAAGCTGATGTGCTTTGCGCCGACCGCGGCGCTGGCGAAAAAGCTGGTGCGGTCGGGTGTCGACGCCATTGTCATCGAAGGGTCGGAGGCCGGCGGCCATATCGGCCCGGTGTCGCTGGGCGTGCTGGCGCAGGAGATTTTGCCGGTGATCACCGAAGTGCCGGTGTTCGTCGCCGGCGGCATCGGGCGCGGTGCGGCGATCGCCGCCTGGCTCGAAATGGGCGCGTCGGGCGTCCAGCTCGGCACGCGCTTTGCCGCGTCGGCCGAAAGCGTCGCGCATCCGAACTTCAAGAAGGCGTTTTTCCGCGCGTCGGCCCGCGACGCCGTCGCATCGGTGCAACTCGATCCGCGGCTGCCGGTGATCCCG
>JANOCM010000058.1:0-2604 GCA_031412175.1 Alphaproteobacteria bacterium | reverse complement strand
GTGGGATCGGCGATGCGCAAGGTCGGCGCGGCACGGCAGACCGATCTTGTGCGTCGCATCCTGTCCGCCGCAGCCGGCGATGTTCGCACCCCGGAGGGCAGCACGCGGCTGTTCGCCGATTTGTTCGGGCTGTCGTTGCGGCAGGCGGCGCTGGCGCAGGCGGTCGCCAATGGCGCGACGCGCGATGCCGCCGCCGACGCGCTGGGGGCGTCGAGCCAGAGCGCCAAGGCCGACCTCAAGGTCGTCTTCCAAGCCTGCGGCGTCGCCAATGCCGTCGACCTGGCGCGCATCGCTGCCGAAGTCGATGCGCTCGCCGGGCTGGCGACGGCGTGCAGTGTCGAGATCGAACCGCACGGCGAGGCAACGCCGGCCGAACCGCTGCGGCTGATCGCCCGCCGCCGGTCGCCCGGGGCCATCGCCGTCACCGATCATGGCCCGGCCAAGGCCCGCCCGCTGCTGATGTTCCACACTGCGGTCGGCGGACGCCACCAGTCGCGTCCGCTCGTCGCTGCACTGCAGGCGGCCGGCTGGCGCCCGATCAGCTTTGATCGGCCCGGTTTCGGCTTGACCGACATGGCCGAGGGCCCATGCCCCTTTGCCGAGGCCGGGTGCGATGCCGTCGATATCGTCGATGCGCTGGGCATCGATCGCATCACGCTGTTCGGCCGCACCGCCAGCGCCGCCACACTCGCCACCGCGGCGGCGATGCCGGATCGCGTGACAGGCGGTATCCTGGTTGCGCCCGATCCGCCGACGCATCTCGACGCGCGCTATGTCGGCATGATGGGGCGCGGCAAGGCACTGTTCTTCGGCAATGCGACGCTGGCGACGGCCTTTGCCCGCATCCTGTCGCGACGGACATCATCGGCGCAGATCGCCCGCATGCAGCGGCAGAGCGTCGCCGGCAGCGCCATCGACGAGGCGGCGCTCGATGATCCTGGCACCCTTGCCGACATCGTTCGGGCGTCGCGGCAGTCGGCGCTGGGAATGCAGGGGTTTCTGGCCGAGATGCAGGCCCATGGCGGCGGCGCACGGCCGCCGGCGCTGCCGCACGCCGCGGGCTGGGTCGTGGTCGCCGGCGCCAACGACCCGCTTTACGACTTCGAAACGGCGCGCGGATTCTGGCGGGAAACGCTGCCCGGTGCAGCGATCCAGATCATTCCCGACGGTGGCCGCTGGCTCCACCTGACCCATGCCGGGGCCATCGTTGCGGCGCTGCAGCCATTGGCAAAAGCCGCTGTCGGGTGACGACAGTCTGTGCCAGTGATAGGGTCTTCCGGGGGCTTGGAGACTGAAATGATCGCACGATATGCGCTGCTTGCTGCAACACTGATCGGCCTGTCGGTTGGCGCTGCTGCTGCTACCCCTTCGGCCACGACAAAGACGTGCATAGGCAACCGCGAGATCAAGGCGAAGAATCTGTCGGCCGAGAACGGCTATTTTGTCCGGACGTCGCAGGGTTGGTGGCGCAATACCGTCAGCTGCCCGGCGTTTGGCCCGGACCGATCGCTGGTCACCCGCAGCTACAACGACCGCCAGTGCCGCGGCGACCTGGTCGAGGTCTTCGACCCGTTCAGCCGCATAAACTTCGGCGGCTGCCCGCTGGGGATCTGGGAAAAGGTCGAAGGGCCGCCGGCGGCTCTCAAACCTTAGCGCGCGTTGTGGCGCGCTTCGATCGCGTCCCAGATCAGCGCCGGCGTATCGGTGCCATTGAAGCGGTCGATGGCGACAATGCCCGTCGGTGACGTGACATTGATCTCGGTCAGGCAGCCGGCGATGACGTCGATGCCGACGAACACCAGCCCGCGCGCCTTCAACTCGGGGCCGATGGTGGCGCAGATTTCGGCCTCGCGCGAGGTCAGATCGGTCGGCTGGGCCTGGCCGCCGGCGGCGAGGTTCGACCGGATTTCGCCCGATTTGGGCAGGCGGTTGATGGCGCCGGTGGGCACGCCGTCGACGAGTACGATGCGCTTGTCGCCTTCGCTGACCTGCGGCAGGAACGCCTGCACCATGAACGGTTCGTTCCACACCGTGCCGAACAGTTCGACCAGCGCCGGCAAATTGCCGTCGGTCTTGTCGATCAGGAACACCGCGGTGCCGGCATTGCCATACAGCGGCTTGACGACGACGGCGCCGTGCCGGGCACGAAACGCCATTGCCTCGTCGAGCGAGCGCGTTACCAGGGTGGGCGGCATAAGCTCGGGGAAGCGCAGCACGAACAGCTTTTCGGGGGCGTTGCGGACTTCGGCGGGGTCATTGACCACCAGAGTTTCGGGCTGGACCATCTCGAGCAGGTGCGTCGCGGTGATATAGCCCATGTCGAACGGCGGGTCCTGTCGCATCAGCACGACATCGGCATCATGGCCAAGGTCGATCGTCGCGGTGTCGCCGCCCCAGGCGAAATGGTCGCCGCGTTCCGGCCGGACGGTCAGCGGTCGCGCGCGGGCGCGGACACGCCCTGATTCGGCCGACAGCGCGGTGGCGAGATAATGGTGCAGGCTGTGGCCGCGCCGCTGCGCCTCGAGCATCAGCGCAAAGGTCGAATCACCGCCGATGTTGACGGCTTCGATGGGGTCCATCTGGACGGCGACACGCAGCGACATG
>JANOCM010000057.1:0-3077 GCA_031412175.1 Alphaproteobacteria bacterium | reverse complement strand
CAGGCCGGTGACCTGCTCCATTTGCGCGTCTTGCGACCCGCGCACCGAACCGACCGAGGCCAGAACCTCGCCGCCGAGGCGCGACAGGACATCGAGATCGTCGCCATAGACCTTGACCGCCACGTCGGAGCGGACGCCGGCAATCAGCTCGTTGAAGCGCATCTGGATGGGCTGGATGAACTCGTAGCGCGAGCCGGGGATGGCCTCGACCGCCGCATTCATCTCGACAACAAGCTGCGCCTTGGGCTTGCGCGGATCGGGCCATTCGGAGCGCGGCTTCATGATGATGAAATTGTCGGCGACACTGGGCGGCACCGCATCGGTCGCGACATCGGCGGTGCCGATCTTGGCGAACACCGTCTTCACCTCCGGAAACGCCTTGATCCGGCGTTCGAGCGAGCCTTGCATCGCCACCGCCTGCGTCAGGCTGGTGCCCGGTATTCGAAGAGCGTGCATGGCGATGTCGCCTTCATCGAGGCTGGGGATGAACTCCGATCCCATGCGGCTTGCAGCGACGCCGCTGATGGCAACGAGCACCACGGCGGCAGCGACGACCGGAATACGGAAGCGCAGCGCCCATGCCAGTGCCGGGGCATAGGCCCGCTTGGCGCTGCGGATGACAGCGTTCTCGGTCTCGGCCACCCGCCCGGTCAGGAACAGCGCCAGCGCCGCCGGCACAAAGGTCAGCGACAAGAGCATCGCCGAGATCAGCGCAATTACGACGGTGAACGCCATCGGGTGGAAGGTCTTGCCCTCGACACCGGAGAGGGCAAAAATCGGTAGATAGACGATGGTGATGACAGCAACACCGAACAGGCTCGGCCGGATCACCTCGGCGCTGGCACCGGCGACAAGATCGAAGCGCTCGTCCTTCGATAGCAGGCGTCCAAGGCGATGCTGGGCCTCGCCCATCCGCCGGAGGACATTCTCGACGATGATCACGGCACCGTCGACGATCAGCCCGAAGTCGAGCGCGCCAAGGCTCATGAGGTTGCCCGAGACGCGGTTGGCGACCATGCCCGAGATGGTCAGCAGCATGGCGAGCGGGATGACGGCGGCCGTGATCAGCGCCGCCCGGATATTGCCGAGCAGGGCGAACAGGACGGCAATGACCAGCAAAGCGCCTTCCAGCAGGTTCTTCTCGACCGTCCAGATTGTGGCTTCCACGAGCGTCGAGCGGTCATAGACCGGGTTGGCGATGACCCCGGCCGGGAGCGAACGGTTGACCTCCTCGAGCCGTGCCGCGACCGCCTGGCTGACGTTGCGGCTGTTCTCGCCAACGAGCATGAAGATGGTGCCGAGCACGACCTCACGGCCGTCCTTGGTTGCGGCGCCGTTGCGCATCTCGCTGCCGATTACGACGTCGGCGACATCGGCGATGCGGATCGGCACGCCGTTCCGGTGGGCAACGATGATGCCGCCGAGATCGGCTTCGCCCGCCACTTGCCCCGGCACGCGGATCAGATATTGCGCGCCATAACGCTCGACATAGCCGGCGCCGACGTTGGCGTTGTTTGCCTCGAGCGCGGCAATGACCTCCTTGACCCCCAGCCCATAGGCGGCGAGCCGGTCGGGCGACGGCGTGACGTGATATTCCTTGCGGTAGCCGCCGACGCTGTTGACCTCGGTAACGCCGAGAACGGTGCGGAGCTGCGGCCGCACCACCCAGTCGTGGAGCGTGCGCAAATCCTGCGCCGTATAGGACGTGCCATCGGGCTTGCGCGCGCCAGGCTTGGGCTCGATCGTGTACATGAAGATCTCGCCGAGCCCGGTGGCGATCGGGCCGAGTTCGGGCTCCAGCCCCGCCGGCAGTTGCGCGCGCACCGACTGGATACGCTGACCGACAAGCTGGCGCGCGAAATAGATGTCGGTGCCGTCCTTGAACACCACCGTCACTTGGCTGAGGCCGTAGCGTGACACCGACCTCGTGTATTCGAGGCCTGGCAAGCCGGCGATTGCCGTCTCGACAGGATAGGTAATGCGCTGCTCGGCCTCCAGCGGCGAAAACCCCGGCGCTTCGGTGTTGATCTGCACCTGGACGTTGGTGATATCGGGCACGGCGTCGATCGGCAGCTTGCTGAAGCTGTAGATGCCAAGGCAGGCCAGAGCCACGATGACGCCCAGCACCAGCCAGCGCTGCTGGATGGAGAAACGAATGATGCCCTCGAGCATGGCTGGACGCTTAGTGGTCATGACTGGCGCCAGCTTTTTCGATGTCGGCCTTGACGACATAGGCCCCCTCGGCGGCGTAGGTCGTGCCGGGCTTCAACCCGCCGTTCACCTCGGTCCATTCGGGGGTCTGTTGGCCAAGCTCGAGCATCCGCACCTCGAAGGTGTCGCGGACCTTGGCGAACACCACGGTGAAGTCGCGGAACGGTTGCAGCGCGCTTGTCTTGACCGCCAACGGCACTTCGCGCCGCGCGGTCGTCACCCGGCCACGCACCGCCATGCCTGGCCGCCAGTATTCCCCGCGAGCCAGTGGTGCGCGGGCAACGACGGTCTGCGATGCTGCCTGTGCCAAGGGCAAGAAGCCCTGGATTCGGCTCGTCTCGCCGCCTTCGCCTGAGAGGCCTTCGACACGCACGGTTTGCCCGGCGCGCACTCGCTCCATATCGCGCGGGAATACCGGAAAGGCGGCGACCACCTGCGCCGGATCGGCAATTATGAAGATCGGCTCGGCGCCGGTCACATCGCCGACATTGGTGCGCCGTTCGAGGACGACACCCGAGATCGGCGAGGTGACCGAATAGGTCTGCAGGCTCTCGTTGCTTTCGACGCGCGCCAGCAGCGCGCCGCGCGCCACCCTGTCGCCGACGTTGCGCGTCACCGACATTACCCGGCCGGGGAAGCGCGCGCCGACCTCGGCTTGTGCCGAAGGTGCCAGTTCGATCTTGCCCATCAGCTCGGTGGTCTCGTCGAGTAGCGCCGGCCCGGCAGTGGCGGTGACGATACCGGCTTGCCGCGCGCTCAGCGGCGCGATCGTCGTCCGACCCTCGTAAGATTCGAACTTCCAGTTATGGGTACGCCCGCCCTCGACCGCGTTGACCGTCACGTCGAACGAGTGCGGTTCGGTCACC
>JANOCM010000056.1:0-1750 GCA_031412175.1 Alphaproteobacteria bacterium | reverse complement strand
TGCGCCGGGTCGCCGGGGCGGATGAAATAGCTGTGCAGCGAATGGCACAGCCGGCCGTCGGCTACGGTTTTCGATGCCGCCATCAGCGCCTGGGCGACGACCTGGCCGCCATAGACGCGCTGCCAGCCGGCGTTGGTCGATTGGCCGCGGAACAGATTGTCCTCGATGCGTTCGACATCGAGAAGGTCGAGCAGGCGGCCGACGCTGCCGGCGTGATCGGGGGTGCTGGTCATGGTCGCGTGCCTAGCGGGCGGCAGTGTTGCTGTCATCTGCCTTGAAAGCGGCTTGACACGCCGGGGGGTGGCACCTATCCCGCCGCTTCCGCCCACAAGCGGGTGTAGCTCAGTTGGTTAGAGCGCCGGCCTGTCACGCCGGAGGTCGCGGGTTCGAGCCCCGTCACTCGCGCCACCCTTTTTATGCGGTCGGATTGCGCAAATCGAAATTTCGTGGCCGCGTTTGTGGTTCATGGGTCCCGGCCTTCGCCGGGATGACAGGCCAGTTTTTTGTCATCCCGGCGCAGGCCGGGACCCATAAACCACGAACAACGCCGCCCGAGGGCTACCGCCGCGCCCGGTCCCACGCCGCCAGCTCATAGGCGATCGACGCCTCCACCAGCGTCTCCCACAGCGCTGAAGCTACCCCGGCCGGGATGCCCGCAGCCACCGCTGCGCCTTCCGCATTGGCGATCACCTCGGCCTTTCGGGGTTCGTCGCGCACGGCGCCGCGATCGGTCTTGATCCGCGCCGCCGCGTCCATATGGGCAAAGCGCCGGGCCAGCAGCGCAACCAGGTCGGCATCGATCGCATCGACTCCGGCGCGGACCTCGGCCATCGTCACATAGTCGGCGGGGTTCACTTGGCTCTCCAGCGGCCGGTGTTCATCCAGACGAACAGCGGCTTCAGCGGCACCACCCAGGCGAGCCCGGCGACGAGATAGGCGAGCACCTTCAGCGCTGTCGGCAGCGTTTCGAGCGCGGCGCCGAACGACGTGACGATCATCGCATAGACGATGAGGTAAACGAGCAGGGCGAGCACGCCCACGGGTTTGCGCCAACTGGGTTCCATGCGCGGCCTGTTAGCGATGCTTTGCGCAATCCACCAGCCGCGTCGGTGTCGCGACCCAATCGAGCAATGCGTCCCAGGGGTCGCGGGGCAGGGCGTCGGCGATCTGAACGTCCCAGGCGAGGCCGATGGCAGTGACTTTCCCTGAAGCCCGCAGCGCCTTGAGCGTGCGGTCGTAATAGCCACCGCCCTGGCCGAGCCGCACGCCGGCCTGCGTCACGGCGAGCAGCGGCACCAGCAGCAGGTCGGGCGTGACTCGCGGTGCGCGAGGATCGGGTTCGGGAATGCCCAACACGCCGGGCTTGAGATCGGCCCAGTCGGCGACGTGGAAACTGAGATCGCGCCCGGTGACCAGCGGAAAGGCGTGGCCTGGCAGCCGTTTTTCGACGTGGTTGGGATCGATCTCGGCGCCGACAGCGGCATAGCTGGCACTGTGCCGGTGGCTGCCAAGCAGCGGCGCCACCACGCTGGCCAGATCGCGCTCCAGCCGTTCGCGCCCGCCGGGCGGCAGGCCGGCGACAAAGGCGGCGCGTTCGGCGCGGAACAGCCGGCGCAGCGCGGGTTTGGGATCGTCGGGCGCGTCGGTCATGTATTCGGCGGGACCACCATGGGTCGTTGCATGAGAGATCCTCTGACGCCAGTTACGTCAGGTGGGAGCCAGATAGAACGGACCAGGATCCGCCCAGGGC
>JANOCM010000055.1:0-29024 GCA_031412175.1 Alphaproteobacteria bacterium | reverse complement strand
TCGCTCGGGCTGCTGCACGGCAGCCAGCCCGACGTGTTCATTGTCTGCCACGATCCGACGCGCACGATGGTCCTGGGCCTTGAAGGTTATGCAGTGCCATCGGTTGATGAGGTGATCGACATGACGATACGGCTGGGGCGGCGGACCAACCCGGCCATTCGCTGCGCCGGGATCAGCCTCAACACATCGAAGCTCGATGACGATGCGGCGGAGGCCTTGATGGCGGGCGAACGCGCGCGACTGGGCTTGCCGGTCGCCGACCCCATCCGTGGCGGCGCCGCCTTCGAAGCGTTGGTCGACGCCTGTCTGGCATGATATCGGACCAACCTGGCGGCGGCAGCTGGTTCCAGCGCTTCCTACTGCCCGGTTTTGCCATGAAGGCTGTCATCATCGGCGGTGGCTATGCGACCGGGCGTGAGCTGGCGGAGTATTTTCTTCCTGCCGGTCCCTGGGGTGGGCTGGCCGGCATGATGCTGGCAATGTTGATTTGGAGCGTCGTAGCGGCGATCACCTTTGCATTGGCGCACAATTTCGGCACCCTTGAGTATCGCGGTTTTTTCCAGCGATTGCTCGGCCCCGGCTGGATCGTTTTCGAAATCGCGTTCTTGATCTTCACGGTGCTGATCCTGGCCGTATTCGGTGCGGCGGCGGGAGAGATCGGAGCAGCAACCTTCGGCTGGCCGGATCTTGCGGGATCGGCGCTGCTGGCGTCGTGCATCCTGCTGACGACGGCGCTGGGGCCGACGGCAGTCGAGCGGTTGTTCGCCTACGCCTCGGTGCTGATCTATCTGGTCTATGCGATGTTCCTTGTCATTGCGCTGACGCAATTCGGCGGGTTGATTGGCAGCAATTTCGCCGCTTCGCCGCTGCCCGGGCCGGGGTGGGCCACTGGCGGCATAACCTATGCAGCCTACAATATTGTCGGTGCCGTGGTCATCCTGCCGGTGCTCCGCCACCAGCGCAGCGCTCGGGAGGCAGCGATCGCCGGCATCATCGCCGGACCGCTCGCGATGCTGCCGGCGATCCTCTTCCTCATCGCCATGATAGGTTTTTATCCCGCCGTCGCCGACGCGACGCTACCGTCGGATTTTCTGCTGCGCCAGATGGCGGTGCCGGGGTTTGCGCTGCTGTTCCAACTGATGATCTTTGTCGCCCTGCTGGAAAGCGGGGTCGGCGCACTCCACGCCATCAACCAACGAATTGCCAGCGCTATGGCGGCGCGCCACCGACAGCCCCCCGGCCCGGGCGCACGCGCGCTGACCGGCGCCGTCATCCTTGCTGGCTGCATGGTCGTTGCCGTCCGTGTCGGCCTGATCGACCTGATCGCGAGCGGGTACCGCTTCCTCGCCATCCTGTTCCTCATTGTCTACATCGCGCCGCTCCTGACGATCGGCGTCTATCGCCTGTTCCGCCCGCACCCCGATCCGGAGTTCGCAACATGAAGCCTGTCCGCACGCTTGCCCTGCTGCTGTTCATGACAGCACCGCTGCCCGCCGCTGCCGACCCGCCAAAAGATCTCGAGACGATGGTCGAAACGCTGCGCAAGAATGTCGGGGCGACCGGCGTGTCGATCGCCATCGTCGAAAACGGCCGTACCACCGTCGCCCGCGGCTGGGGCATCCGCAAGCTTGGCGAAAGGGCACCGGTCGATGCGGACACGATCTTCCTGACCGGGTCGACGGGCAAGGCAATGACGGCGGCGGCGCTCGCGGTCCTTGTCGACGAAGGCAAGATCGCCTGGGACGATCCGGTCATCAAGCATATGCCCTGGTTCCGAATGTACGACCCGTGGGTGACGCGGGAAATGACCATCCGCGACCTGCTCGTCCACCGCAGCGGGCTCGGGCTGGGGCAGGGCGACCTAATGTTCGTGCCGCGCACGCACCTGACCCGGCGCCAGACGGTCGAACGCGTCGCGTTCCTGAAACCGCACACCAGTTTCCGCTCCGCCTATGCTTATGACAATGTCCTGTATTCCGTCGCCGGCCAGCTGATCGAGGACGTCAGCGGCAAGCGCTGGGAAGACTTCATCCGCGAACGCGTGCTGCGACCGGGCGGGATGCGCGACGCCACCAGCGACAGCGAGGAGCGTTTTGCAAAGGCCAACCGGTCGTTCCCGCACGCGCGGCTGTCCGGGCCGCTGCGCGGCCTCGGGCCGCAGCAGCTGCTCGACGAACGCGACGAACTTGGCCGCAATGGCGCTCCCGCCGGCGGCCTCGCGCTCAGTGCCAATGATATGGCGGCCTGGTTGAAGGTCCAGTTGGCGCAAGGCACCCTCCCCGATGGCAAGCGCTTGTTCAGCGAGACGCAGGCGCGGGAGATGTGGAAACCCGTCACGCCGATGCCGCTGCCCAACCTGCCCGACAGCCTGAGCGCGGCCAAACCCTCCCAGCAATCCTATGCGCTGGGCTGGCAGGTCCAGGATTATCGCGGCAACCGCATGATCTCGCATGGTGGCGGCGTGTTTGGCTCGATCACCCGTGTCGTGCTGCTGCCCGATCGAAACATCGGTTTTGCGATCATGATGAATTCCGAAGACAGCGGGATGCTGCTCGGGCTGACCTATTCGCTGATCGACCATTATCTCGGGGTTCCCGACCATGGCTGGGTCGACAAGTGGGAGAGCTGGTACCAGTCGCGGCTTGAAGGCGGCAAAAAGGCGCTGGAGACGACGCAGGCCAAGGCTGTGCAGGTCGGTCCGTCGCTCGATCTCGCGCGCTATGCCGGCCGCTATCGCGATCCCTGGTACGGCGATGTTGTGGTGGCTTCATCACCCGACGGGCTGACGATCGATTTCACCTCGACACCGCGGATGAAGGGGAAGCTCCGTCATTGGCAGTATGACAGCTTCATCGCCGAATTCGACGACCGTCAGATCGAAAAGCCCTACGTCACCTTCGCGCTCGATAGCGACGGCAAGGTCAGCGGCGTCAGCATGAAGCCGGTCAACCCGATTTCTGATTTCAGTTGGGATTATCGGGATCTCGACCTCAAGCCCGTGGCCGACGCCAAGTGACAGGCCGGGGCCTGCTTTTGGCTGCCGGGCTGATGGCCGGTTGCGCTCAGACGGTTGCCGCAGCGCCGGTGGCCGACCTGCACGCGCGGCTGTTGACGCTCGACACGCATCTCGATACCGGGCTGCAATTCGCCCGGGCCGGCTGGGATTTCGGCGAAACCCATCCGCGAGATACCGATTTCTCGCAGCTCGACATCCCGCGCATGAATGCTGGCGCCCTCGATGGCGGCTTTTTTGCGATTTATACCGAACAGGGGCCGCTGGATGCGAAGGGCTACGCCACAGCGCTGGCGTTCGCGCGTGCCCGGTCAGACCTGATCGACCGCACGATTGCTGCGCACCCGGATGCAATTGAGCCGGCACTGACCGCTATCGATGCGCGGCGGCTCGATAAGCGCGGCAAGCTCATCGCCTTCAAGTCGATCGAGAACAGCTATCCTCTGGGCGAGGACCTGAGGCTGCTGGCCGAATTCAAGGCGCGCGGCGTCCGCCTCATCAGCCCCGTGCACGGCAAGAACAACCAGTTTGCCGATTCAGCCACGGACAAGGCGCATTGGGGTGGCCTCAGTCCGCTCGGCCGGCAATGGGTGGGGGCGATGAACCGGCTCGGCCTTGTCATCGATGCCAGCCACGCGTCGGACGCAAGCTTCGACCAGATGCTGGCGCTTTCAACCGCGCCGATCCTGTTATCGCACTCGAGCTTGCGATCGGCGAACGATCATCCGCGCAATCTCGACGAACAACGACTGCGGCAGCTGGCGGCCAAGGGCGGCGCCATGTGCGTCTCGACGATCTTCCTTGGTGAAATGAAGATGTCGCCCGAACGCGCCGTGCTCTTCGCTCAATATGAGGACGGCAGCAAGCTCGATGCCGCAGCACAGCGCGAGCTTGGTCGCCGCTGGCGCGAACTCGACGTGCGCGAGCCGATGTGGGACGTCGGCTTCGACAAATATGCAGCGATGGTGTTGCGCGCCATTGCGGTCGCGGGTGTCGATCACATCTGCTTCGGTGCCGATTGGGATGGCGGCGGCGGGCTCCCCGACTTCGACGACATCAGCGCCCAGCCGCGCCTGACTGCCCGGCTGAAGGCAGCCGGCTATTCCGATGCAGACCTCGCCAAACTGTGGAGCGGCAACGTTCTGCGAATCCTCGAGGCCGCGCGAAAGAAGTAAGCAGCAGCGCTAATGGGTCGGACCCGGCGCCCCCAGGCGGGGGGCGCCGGTTGAACATTCCGCTAAAAGCGGAAACCGACGGTTGCTCCCAGCGTCCTAGGCCGGATTGTCGACGCGGAAACCAGCGGCAGGTTGGTGCCGCCCAGTGCCGCCGGCACAGCGACCGGATAGCCTTCCGCGCTGACCACGCCATAGCTGTTGGTCAGGTTTCGCGCATAGACTGCCAACGAGACATTGCCGATATTCACACCGGCGCGCATGTCGACGACGGTATAGCCGTCGATATTGACCCGGCGACCGAAGGCAGTGCGATAGGCAGCGTTGAACCCGGCAGTCTGGTCGCCCATCATGCGCACGGTGGCACCGACATAGGCCATGGCGTTGCCGCCGACAGACCATTCATAGTCGGCGGCGGCGCTCCCCGACCATTTCGGGCTGTAGGGAAGCTGATCACCGGCAAGCCCGCCGGTGAGGTTCAGGCCGCCGCCGGAAACGGTGTCATCGCGGAGCTTGGCATCCGTAAAGGCACCGTTGACGACCACCGACAGGCCCGAAATCGGCCGCATCGTCGCCGTCGCCTCAAAGCCCTGGCTGCGCGCCCGTCTGCCATTGCCGTTGACGCCGACAGGGCCTGCTGCCGTCTGCACCGTCGAAAGGATCAGGATGTCGTCCCAGTCGAGATAGAAAGCGGCGGCATCGATGCTGAACTTCCCGTCAGCGGTCTGGCTACGCACGCCGGCCTCGTAACTGATGATCGTATCGGCGTTGAACTGGGTCGGGAAGTTGGCGGGAGCACCGGCCGGAACAAAGTTCGGACCACCTGGCCGGAAGCCCTTCGCCACGCGGGCATAGACCGACGTGTTATCGGATAGCTCGAACCGCGGCGCCACCGACCAAGTGAAGACGCCCTGGGACGATTCGCCAGCCTGCGGTGTGCCATTGCCGAGCTGGATGACGGCCTGCAGCGAGTCCTGGTTGTTGTGGCTGTAGCGACCGCCAGCGGTAATGTCGAAACGGTCGCCGAGGTGCAGCGTGGCGCTACCGAAGCCAGCGATTTCCTCGTAATTGGCGTCGATATTGGCGATCACGAACTCGTTGAAGGTAAACGGACCGAACGTGCCAGCTGGCGGAATCAATACCTGGGTCGCAAAGTTGAAGGGCAAGAAGCGCTGCAAGAGTCCGCTCTTTTCACGCGTATAATAGGCACCGATCAGCCATTCGAAGGTTTCGCTGTCCGACGAAGCCAGCCGCACTTCCTGGGTGAATTTCTCCAGCTTGATGTCGTTTTGAAACGCCAGGCCGACCGTGGCAGCGGCGCCCGGCCCATAAATTGCCTGGGCCGTGCCGCGTGCGGCGTTGGTGCTGATGTCGCTGACCTGACGCTGCTTTTGCGTCGCATAGCTTGTGACGGAAGTCAGGGTAGCGAACCCGAGGTCCCAGTCGAGCGTGCCGCTATACAGGCGGTAGTCGACCTCATTCAGTTCGGGGAACCGCTGGTAACGTTGGCGCTGGCCGTCCGTAGAGCCGCCAGTGATCGGGTTGACCGGCTGCAGGGTAAACGGGTCGGCGGTAAAGCTCGAGGGCGATCCGACTTCGATGTTCTGCAGAAGGGCCGACAACCGGATCGATAGCGTTTCCGTCGGTTTCAGCAGCACCGATACCCGGCCGCCATAGCTCTTGTTCTTGTCGACACCGCTGAGGTTCAAGCCAACAGCATCGACGACGCCGGCATTCTGACGATAAAAGCCGCTAGCCCGCACCGCCACCTTGTCGCCGAGCGGCACGTTGATCATGGCGTTGCCAAGGTAGCCAACGCCGGCATCAGCGGTGTCTTCAATGCCGCCCAGCGCCCGCCCTTCAAGCCGCTCCGTGCTGGGCGCAGCAGTCACGTATTTGAGCACGCCGCCGAGCGCATTCGAACCATAAAGCGTGCCTTGCGGTCCGCGCAGAACTTCGATCCTCGCAATGTCAAAAGTATCGAAATCGCCTGCAAGGACGCCGCCGTTCGACAGGCTGCCGCTTGAGCCGAAGGGAACGTCGTCAACGTAGACGGCAACCGCCGAACTGACCGAGCCTGTGTTGACGCCGCGTAGGATGAGGCGGGATTCGCCGGGGTTGGTCTGGGTGATCGACAGGCCGGGAACGAGCGCCACGAAATCGAGGAAGCTTGCCGCCTGCTGGCGTTCCAGCGCCTCACCACTGACGACCGAAATCGACTGCGGCACCTCGGCAAGCGTTTGCGTTCGGCGCTGCGCCGTTACCACGATCTCGTTCGCCGACACGGCCGGAGCCGATGTCTCCTGTGCCTGAGACGGTGTGGTCGCAATGCCCGCGATGGCAATGGCGATGGTGCTCAGCAGCTCCGATTTCTTCAAGGTAAAGGCTCCCCGCTTGTAATCCCCGTCATGGCGACATGCAAACACGTCTGAAATGAGAAATCAATCCCAATTAGGACATCTATTGCCGCGAACCGCATCCCGCGCCCCGATTTGCAACAGGTCGTGTTCTCGCTGCCACGGTGCCGCTCAGTCCGCGGTGCCAAGCCCGGCGAGCAACGAGGTAACGTTGCCAGCTAGCGCATCGACCGCGTAGCCGCCTTCCATGACAACGAGGATGGGAACCTTTAGCGCAGCGATCATGCTGCCAAGCCGCCGATAATCGTCCTGGCGCAACACGAAATGCGAAATCGGATCCTCGAAATACGTGTCGGCGCCGAAGGAGAGGATAATCAGCCGCGCCCCCCACGCCGCGATCGCGGCGAGCCCTGTCTCGAGCGCCGCGGCAAAGCCGGCGATGTCTGTCCCACGCGGGAGTGGCAGGTTGAGGGTGGTGCCGAGACCGGCCGCTTCGCCGCGTTCATCGGCATGCCCCCAGTAAAAGGGGTAATCGGTCCGTGGGTCGGCGTGGAGCGAGCAGAAGAAAATGTCCGGATCGGCGTAGAAGATATCCTGCGTGCCGTTGCCGTGATGATAGTCGATATCCAGGATTGCGACCGGGCCGAGGCCCCGGCGTTGCGCGTCGCGCGCTGCAATCGCCGCGTTGTTGAGGTAACAATAGCCGCCCATGTAATCGGCGCCAGCGTGGTGCCCTGGCGGGCGACACGCCGCAAAGGCATAGGTGTCGGCGCAGGTGGCCAGCCAATCGAGCGCAGTCAGTGCACATTGCGCTGACCAATAGGCAGCATCCCATGTCCCGGCCGCGACGGGTGTCCCGGCATCAAAACTATGGGCACCCAGTGCCGCGTCGATGCGATCATGGACGAGCGGGCGACGCCGCACGATCGGGAAGGCGTATCCCAGCGCGTCGCCATCGCGACCGGCGGCGCGCCATGACGGGTGCGCAGTGGCCAGGAAGTCGAGATATCGGGACGAGTGTACCGCGAGCAGCGGCGCCCGGCCGAAATCAACCGCGGCCTGCCATTGCGCGACGACGCGCCGGATCGCCACGGCGCGGTCGGGCGATTCCGCATAGGGCGCCCAATCGCCGTTGTGCAGTTCCCGGGCGGGAGCGTGTCCAAGCTGGCGATTGTCGAAAAATGCCTTCACCGCGATGCCTTTGCCAAGCTGTCAGCGCTGCTCGACATAGACATATTGGTGCTGCTGGCCATCACTGATGGTCAGGGTGCGCTTGCCCGCCGCCGTCCCGACGAGCGCCTCCACGCCGATCGCACCGGGGCCGACCGACACGATCGAGACCGTACCATCGGCATTGGTCCGCGTCGCGAGCGGCCCCTCGACGAAACCGGCCTTGATCCATTTCGCGTCGCCGCGATTGGTGATGGTTATCGAGCCCACCGGATCGCGATAATGGCTGGCGAGCGCCGCGAGCACGGTCGGGTCCCCGGGATAGGTCAGGCGCTGGCGGCGCGCCGCGGCCTGCGCCTTGATCCGCGCAGCAGCGGCCGTGACGTCGCGGGCGGCCTCGGGCTTGCCGTCGTAGAGGATTTCGAGCAGGCGCCGCAGCACCGGCGCCAGCATCGCTGCACCCGGATCGGCATTGGTCAGGATCACCACGCCGACGCCGGCTTCGGGCAACGCGTACCAGTTGCTGTGATAACCGAGCAGGGTACCGCCATGGGTGACGACTGGGATGCCCCAGGCCATGCGTTCGAACAGCCCCATGCCGTACCAGCTGTCTTCGGCCACCTGGACGCCGCGCTTGCGCCGTTCCAGCAGATTCGCCTCGCTGACGATGCGCTTGCCGTTGCGGGCGACACCCTTGTTCAGTTCGAGTTCGACATACCGAGCCATGTCCGAGGCGGTGGAGAAGGCGCCGCCGGCGGGCCTGTGGGGATAGACAGTGGCGTTGAAGCCATTGGTCATCCGCGTCACCCTGCCGTCGATATCGAGCCCATGCGGCGGCGCCCAGTTGCCGGCTTCGCCGACGGCAAAGTCGAACCCCGTTTCGGTCATGCCGAGAGGCCCGAAGATCCGGCTTTGCATTGCCTTGTCGAACGCTGACCCCAGTTCCATGTCCGGATATGCCAGCGACCCGCCAAGATAGCCGGCCGCCGATGCCATCAGATTATTGTACTGGAACAGCTCGCCAAAGCGGCTGGTCGGCTGGGTGATCGAGAGCTGGCGGAATGTATCGGACGCCGGGGCACCGGGATCGGCAAGAATGAACGAATAATCCTTTCGGGGCAGCCCGGTGCAGGCGCAGACCAGATGGCGAACGAGTGTCGCATTCGTCGTGGCTTCGTTGCCGAGGCGGAAGCTTGGAAAAAGATCGACCACCTGCTGATCCCAGCGCAGCTTTCCCTCATCCGCGAGCACCGACAGCAGCAGCGTCGCCATGCCCTTTGTATTTGAGGCGATCATGAACTTTGTCTGGGCATCGACGGGATCTGGCGAGCCCAGCGCACGCACACCCACGCCGCCTTCCCAGACAAGTTTGCCGCGGGCGATCAATGCAAGCCCGACGCCGGGGACGCCCAGCGTTCGCGCGCTGTCCGCCACGAAATCGCGCAACGCCTGGATGCGTTCGGGCGTCAGCGGGTGCGGGGTGCGGCCGGCAAAGCTTTCCCGCGCATAGCCGGCGGGGTGCAGGCCCTCCTGCACCACCGACAGCGCGGCTGAACGTTTTGCTGCGGTCGCGGCGGCGCCATCGACAACGAGCACCGTCCACGCCGTACCGTTGCGCAGCGCCAATGCAGACCGCACCGCACGCTCGGTCGGCGGGGTTTCATAGGCAAGGCCGGCGCGCTCGTCCCAGCCTTCCCCGGGCGCTGCCGCAGTGACCAGTCTCGGCACCGGGACGGCGGCGGGACGAACGACGCGCCAGGCGGCATCCGCCGCAGCACGGGCATCGGCGACGGCGCCAACTTCCACGACAGTCAACTTCAGGTCGCCTTCGGGCGCAACGAACGCCAGCGTGCCTTTGGCAGTCACTGCGGTCCAATCCTTGGGCTGGATATAGGTGACGCCGCCGGGTGTGCGTCCCGGCGTATCGGCAGCAACCGTCTGAGCCGCAGCGGGCAGGGCAAGGCCGAAGAGGCACAAGGCGAGCAGGCGTTTCATCGGGGCAGGCTCCGCGACGGATCAGGCGTGACAAGGCGATAACTCGTATAGGGCAGCGAGGCGAACGACAGGCGCCAACCGCCGGCGTCGGTGTGGAACCGCAGGCGATCATGCGGCCCACCGGCGCGTGCTCCAGTGGCGCGTTCGTACATCAGCGGCCCTATGCGCTGCCAGCGTGTCGTCTGGCCCTCGTTCGCAAGCAGGAGCGCGTCGCTGCCGTCCGCGCTTACCATCAGGTCGTTGGCGGGGTCGGGCTGGCGGCGGTAATCGCGCCGGTTGCCCCGGTAAGTGCCGCTGGGCAGCACTTCGCCGGGCGGCGCCGCCACCCGCACGGCGGGCATTTGTGGGAACAGCCGGCC
Organism: Alphaproteobacteria bacterium; assembly: GCA_031412175.1. Lineage (GTDB taxonomy): Bacteria > Pseudomonadota > Alphaproteobacteria > Sphingomonadales > Sphingomonadaceae > Sandarakinorhabdus. Next base: position 18,958 of record JANOCM010000055.1, on the reverse strand, counting down.
GATCATCGCATCGGCCAGCTCGGTGCGGCCGCGATTGCTGCCCGGCCCGCCGGTTTCCGAGATGAAAAAGCCCAGCCGAGCTTCTGGCGCCAGGATCATCACCGAATGAAAATCGCCGGTGTTGCCGCCATGGCCGACGAGTCGCGGCCCGGCCGCCCGAACGACATAGAAGCCATGCGCCATGCCGGGAAGCCCGGGCACGTTGCCGACCGAATCTGCCATCATCAGGCGCACCGAAGCCGGCTTGAGGATGGCGCCGCCGCCATCCAGCAACGCCAGCATGAAACGTGTCATGTCCGGCGCGCTGGTGGTGGCCGGCGGGCATCACTGCGCCAAACAGCTCGCCAACGGCCGGGCCACCAGCCGGCCGTTGGCGAGCCGGTAGCCGGTGGCCATCCTGGGCGACATTGCCGTTGGCAACGGCTCATGAAACGTCGTCGAGTTCATGCCCAGCGGCGCGAAGATGTGGCGCTCGGCGTAAACTGCAAAGGGCTCCCCCGACACCCGCTCGACGATATAACCCGCCAATGCTGCGCCAAAGTTGGAATAGGCGATCTCTGTCCCTGCCGGCCAGCGCCGCTCCGGTACATTGGCCTTCAGCCATTCGCCATAAGGCGCCAGCTTGTCGAGCGTCGGCGCGGTAATACCCGAGACATCGCTCATCCCCGGCGTGTGCGACAGCAGGTCCCGCACCCTGGTCGGCTGGCCCTGGAACGGCGGGATGGTGAAATCGAGATAAGTGTTGACGTCGGCATCGAGGTCCACCCGCCCCAATTCGACTTGCTGCAGCAGCGCTGCCCAGGTGAACATCTTCGAGACCGAACCCGGGCGAAACAGCGTCGTCTCGCCTTCGACGGTGATCCCGCGGTCGATATCGGCAAGGCCATAGCCGCGGGTGAACAGCACGCGCCCATCATGGACGACCGTCACCACCGCGCCGGCAACGTCGCGGGTGGCGATTTGCTGCGCCATCACCCCGTCGACGAAATCCGTCAATCCGGCAAGCAGCGGCCGGGAGGTCGTCGCTGCCGGAGCTACCGCGCCCGCCGCCGGACCCGGCAGCAGCGCCATTGCCAGCGCCAGCACACCGGCGCGGAACGCTGTGCGCGCCGCCATGCTCAGCCGTTCCAGGTCGACGTCAGCAGCCGGCCGAAATTGCCGCCGAGCACAGCCTGGATGTGGGCATCGGTATAGCCGCGGCGGATCAATTCCTCGGCCAGGTCGAACATCTTCAGCGGATGGTCGAAGCCATCGACGTCGATCTTCTCGCGAAAAGCATAGCTGTCCTTGTAGGCGCCACGCAGCGCCTTGTTCATCTCCGGCGTCGTGTCGTCATAACCATTCAGATCGCTGTCGGTACCGATGCCGACATGGTCGATCCCTACCAGCTTAACGACATGGTCGATGTGATCCACAATGTTGACGATCGTGGTCGGGTCGGTCTTGCTGACGAACATGCGGACACCGGTAATTCCCATAACCCCGTCCCGGGCGGCCAGCGCCTTGATTGCCTCGTCAGTCTTGACGCGCGGGTGGTTGACCAGAGCGCGGCAATTGCTGTGGGTTATGGCGATCGGCTTTTTCGAAATGGTTATGGCATCCAGGGTGGTACGATCACCGCTGTGCGAAACATCGATCAGCATGCCGGCAGCGTTCATGGCCTCGATGATGCTCACGCCAAAATCGCTAACGCCGCCATCGATCCGGTCGGTAGAGCCCGAGCCGATGCGGTTTTGGGAATTGTAGGTCAGTTGCGAACAGCGTTGGCCAAGATCGTAGAACGATTTTACGTCGGCCGCCGTGTTGAAGTGATCGGAATTCTGCAGCCCCATGATGACGGCGCAACGGCCATCCTGCCTGGCGCGCACGATATCGGCGAACGTGCCGACGCCCGTGAGGACATGGCCGTTGCGCGCCACGAAGTTGCCCCAAATGGCGAAGAAGCTGAGCGCTTGGTCCCGCGCCGTCGCGCCTCCAATGCCGACAGCATGGTGGATGGCGTTTATACCGCTTGCCAGAAACTCGGCAGCCTCGCGGTCGCTCAGCCGTTTGCTGTAGAATTCTGCGCCGAACTCAATCTTGATCGGGGCAAGCATGTCGATCACCATGCTCTTACGGACGATCTCAATCGCGCGTTTGGAATATGTCCGATTACTCCAAGGGCTGACGGGAAACGCCGCACGCGCGATATATGGTGCCGCGACAAGACTTGTAACAGTGCCGGCGACCGCGCCAAGAGCCCAGCGACGTGTAGCCTGCATGAGCTGAAACCCTCCTATTTTCCTGTAAGGATGCTAAGGGCCTGATCAGAGAACGTCAACCAACTCGATCGCGGCTTCGTATGGCCTGCACCGGATAACGCTGACATATTCGCCGTCGCTATCATTTTATCGCGGCTTACGGACGCCTTGTTTGCCCGCGCCTCCTTGGAATTCCCAACTGCCGCTGTGGGCACTCCTGCATTTGAATCCCGGGCGAAGGCGCTCGAGGTTTCCGACACTTCCTTGAGATCCGGCAGGGTGACGGCTGCGGCACCAGCAACCCACTGACGGAATTGAGTAGTTTTCCGACGAGGCAGGCCGTCTATTTCGAACGCCCAATCCGCCTTCGAGCAAACTTTTCGACAAACCGAGTCGGAATGCCCATACGTTCGAAAACCTCTCGCGTAGGGTATTCCGCACATGTTGGTCGGCTATGAACGGATCTCAACCGAAGGCGGGCGTCAGTCCGCAGATCTGCAACGCGATGCGCTGATCGCCGTCGGCGTCGATGCGCGACACATCTATGGCGACAAGCTCTCGGGCGCGCGGGATGATCGGCCCGAACTCAAGAATTGCCTGGCGTTCCTAAAGCCTGGCGACACACTGGTCTTATGGAAGCTCGACCGGCTCGGTCGGTCGTTGAGCCATCTTCTGGCGACCGTCACCGAGCTGTAGGGAAGGGGGGTTGGTTTCCGATCAATCACCGAGGGGATAAATACAACCACCGCGCAGGGCAAGCTGTTGTTCTCGGTTTTCGGTGCTTTGGCGGAATTCGAACGATCGCTGATCCGCGAGCGGGTCAATGCCGGACTCGCTGCAGCCGCAAAGCGTGGGCGTCGTGGTGGGCGTCCGCCGGCATTGTCGGCCGAAAAGATCGAGGCCATTACCAAAGCTCTGGACCAAGGCGCCAGCCAGGCCAGCGTCTGTCGGAGCTTTGGCGTGCCGCGGTCGACGCTGATCGATACGTTGACGCGGGCGGGATGGACGCGCGGCGGCGAGGGCGGGGGAGTTCAAGGCAGCCAGAATAACTTCCGCTCTAAAACTGCGACCCCCAGTTGCAACTGATTATGGAGCAGCACGCTGTTCGCTATAGTGATGAACCGGCTGGCCGCGAAAGTTTATTCCTTCGGAACGGCCAGCACTTTTGCTAACTCTGGCAATCCGTCCGGACCCATAATGGCCCATTCCTCGATCGTTCCAGGGTCCAAGTCTCGCGCGCGCATGGCCGCGGCAAACTCGCGCACATCCTTGCGATTGAGCTGGGCGATATGGTCGGCGATCTCGGATCCTACGTGGCGTCCGATAGCCTGGAGAATGAAACTTCCGCCGCTGCTGTGCGCCAACGCGCCTTGCAAAGCGCGCAGATCGACGCCTGCTGCCTTCGCAAGGGCGAACGCTTCGACGACGTTGCGCAGGTTTGATACGGTAAGCACGTTGTTGATGAGCTTGGTCATCTGTCCGGAACCTGCAGCTCCCATGAAGGCGATCGTTTGACTATGGCAGGCGATGACGGGTCGGCAGGTCTCTAACGTATCCTTCTCTCCACTAACGAAGCACGTCAGCGTTCGCGCGACCGCACCGGGGTGCCCGCCGCTAACCGGTGCATCGAGGTAGCCGATTCTCATTTGTGCGAGGGCCTCGGCCATCTCCGTCGCAGCGCTGGGGTCGCCGGTAGCGTGATTGATCACAATGCCGCCAAGAGGAAGAGCGCTGGCGACATTGTGATCGAGAAGCAGATTCTTCAACTCGGCATCGCCCGGGAGACACAGGCAGAGGATGTCGACGCTGCGGGCCAGCGCCGTTGGATCGCTGGCACGGTGAAACGTCACATCGCCGAGTTCGCCATAGGAGGCATCGCGGCGCGCCCAGACGTACAGATCATGATACTCTGCCAGTGCCGCTGCCATTGGAGCGCCCTGATCACCCAATCCAATGAATCCGATGCGCCGTTTCATGCCGCGCCTCCCACCATCACGTCGGCCATCGACCACAGGCGCTCGGCGTTCTCAGGATCGAGAGCATATGCCGCTACGCCCGCGACCCGGCCTTCGGGACGCTCGCTGACGATCTCTGCTTCGTTACAGTCCTCGAAGTAGCGACCCGACACATCCTCCAACAGCGGAGAGGCCGCAAGCAGTGCCGAAGTCGCCGCACCCTGTTCCGCAGTCTTGCGATAAGTCTCCGGTGTACGGAGGCCGCCCGTATGGCGCTGAAGATTGGTTGCGATGGCACCGGGATGTAGCGCGTTCGAAGTAATGCCGGTCCCGGCCCATCGCTGTGCGATCGCGACCGACAAGAGGATGCACGCTGTCTTGGACTGCGCATAGGCCAATATCGGATCGTACTGTGCGAACAGGAAGTCGGGATCGTCCCAAAGCACGGGGCCATAAAGGCTGCCCGTCGAAGCGACCGATACGACACGACCCCCACGCTCCTGCAACCATGGCTGAAGGCCGCGCGTCAGCGCGAAGTGACCGAGGAAGTTCGTCGCGAACTGCATCTCCCGTCCTTCAGCGCTGCGTTGCAATTGAGGCAGCGCCATGATCCCGGCATTGTTGACGAGCGCATCGATCGGCTTGTCCCAATCGGCGACGAAGCGGCGAACCGAGGCCAGGTCAGAGATATCGAGTGCGCGCGCGTCGATGTGTGGGTTGCCCGTTGCCCTGCGCAATTCGTCGACAACCGGCATGGCTGCCTCCGTTTTACGGGAAGTGACGATGACCGCAGCGCCAGCATTGGCGAGCGCCTTGACTATTTCCTTGCCCACGCCGCCATTGCCGCCGGTGACGAGCATCGTCTTGCCCACAAGATCGACACCGGCGAGAACCTCGGCCGCCGTTGAGCCAAAAGCGAATGGTGTAATCAGTCGTGCCATGACATTTTCCTTCTGAGCCTTGCCAGGATGTTTCGAGGACAGGGCATTTCGATCAGTGAGACGGAGCGAAATGCGATGATGAAACCTTTTGACTAGGGTCATGATCTGCTGCGAGACGGTCTTGGCCAGGAGCCGGTGTTATCTGGAACACGTCGGGCAGGAGCAGGCCGCGCCCGGCGACCAAGCCTGCACGCCTCCGAGCGCTGTCACGGCGCATAGCGCGTGAACACGAAATCCTTCTCGGCGCCCAGTTGCACATGACAGGCGAAACAGGTCTGCATCGGCGCCTGGAGTGGATCGCGCTTGCCGCCGATGAACTGGCCGAAGCCCCAGCCACCAGTTGCGGCAAATCGCTTCGAATCTTTGACCATGATCTGCACATTGGTCGGATCGCCGGCGACGAACGACTGTTGCCGGCCGAACACCGCATCATTCTGCGCCGACGCAACATATTGATAGGCGAGGCGCGCGATCGTTGCGCCATCGGGAAAGGGCCGGGTGCCGTTCCGGAAGGCCTTGATGGCCATGTCATTGCCGAGCACGACCCGGATATCGTCCGGCTGCCCCGTTTCCCGCGCGATGCTGACCATCCGCCAGTCTCGATAGCCGGGCGGAAGCTCGACGCCGGCGGCAGGTACGTCCGACCCCGTGCCTGTCAACGGCGCGGCCTCAATCGGCATGTTCGACGCCAGAACCACCAGCGCCAGCAGCCCGTACCGAAAGATTGTCATCCGATGTCCTCCTGTCGATTGAGATCGAGGGCGGCGGGCAGTGCCGCGGCCGGCTCCGCCCCGCCGTACAATGCGGCGATCAGCGCCTCGGCGACCTGCAGCGTCGCCGACGTCGTGTCGCCGCCAATAATGATGCCGCTGGCGAGACCGGCCGGTGCGAGATCGAGTCCGAACGGCACCACCGCCACCGCCTTACCGTCGCGCAACAGGCGACCTATCAGGGCAGCGACGGCATCGCCTGCCTCGGGTCGCCACACCCGGCCAGTGACGCCGAGACAAAAAGCGCCGGCAAAGTCGTCGGCAAACACCTTGGCAATGGCGATCGTGTCTGCGAGCGCGTCGCGTGCCGTCATATCGCGATACAGGCGGTCGAGAAGCGGCCCCGGCTGCCGTCGGCTCCCGGCCCGCGGCAACGGCATTTCGCCGCCGTCCGGCGAGGCGAGAACAACGTCGAAACCGGCGTCCCGGAAGAGATAATAGGGCGCCACGAACCGCTCCAATCTCGCAGCCGGCGCTGCCGACCCGAGCGGATCGCCCGCCAATATCATCAGGATTCGCATGCGATTCCTTCCGCCGCCGCCGCCTCGCCCGCACCGGCGAGGGAGCGGCGGCCATCATTCAAGCCTTGAAGAACGCCAGCATGTCGGCGTTGATGATTTCGGCGTGCGTCGTTGGCATGCCGTGCGGCAGGTCTTCATAGACCTTCAGCGTGGCGTTCTTCAGCAGGGCCGCTGCCAGCGGAGCTGAATCCGCAAACGGCACGATCTGATCGTCCTTGCTGTGCAAAACGAGCGTCGGCACCGTGATCAGCTTGAGGTCTTCGGTATGGTCGGTTTCCGAAAAGACCTTGATGCAGTCATAATGCGCTTTGGTGCCGCCCATCATCCCCTGCCGCCACCAATTGTCGATGGCGCCTTGCGAGATTTTGGCGCCAGGCCGGTTGAAGCCGTAGAAGGGGCCTTCGGGAATATCGCGATAGAATTGCGCGCGATTGGCCATGCCGGCGCGAAACCCGTCGAACACCTCCATCGGCAGGCCATCGGGATTGGCGGCCGTCTTGAGCATCAGCGGCGGAATGGCGCTGATCAGTACGGCCTTGGCCACCAGCCCGGCGCCATGGCGGGCGACATAGCGGGTGACTTCTCCGCCGCCGGTCGAATGGCCGACGTGGATGGCGTCCTTAAGCCCCAGATGTGCCACCAACGCGGCGCTGTCGGCGGCATAGGTATCCATGTCGTTGCCCAGATCGGTCTGGGTCGAACGCCCATGGCCTCGGCGATCATAGGCGATCACGCGATAGCCGTGCCCCAGGAAAAACAGCATCTGGTTGTCCCAGTCGTCGGCGCTGAGCGGCCAGCCATGGTGAAAGACGATAGGCTGACCCGACCCCCAATCCTTGTAAAAGATCGTGGTGCCGTCGCTGGTGGTGAAGGTGTTGCTGGCCATGATGCTTGCTCCTTTTGCGTTGGGGCTACGGTGAACCGAAGGATGGCGGCCGGTTACTGGAGGGTGTGGCCGATCGGCGCGACCGGCGCCGGCCGACGGGCGCGCCGCCATTCGTTCGGCGACTGGCCGACAAACCGCCGAAAGGTCCGCGACAGATGCGCCTGGTCGGCAAAGCCGCAGGTAAGCGCGACCTCACAAAGCGGCTGTTCGGTCTCGACGAGCAGGCGGCGGGCCTGCGCAATGCGGCGACCCAAGGTGTATTGCGTCGGCGACGTGCCGAAGGTCGCCTTGAACGCCCTTGAAAAGTGCGAGCGGCTGAGCTTTGCCACCGCCGCCAGCGCCACAACGGATGCGCCCGATTCGAGGTTGTTTTCGATATAGGCGGTCGCCTTGTTGGCCTGCCACGGCGCCAGGCGGCCGGCATGGCGGGCCGCCACGGACCGCTCGGCAACGAGCAGGGCCAATGCCCGAGTGAGGGTGCCATGTGCCAGCTCGCGGTCACTGTCGATGGTTTCGGCCGCTTCGGCCAGCAGCCGCAGCACCAGACTCGTGGCACAGGGGTTCGCCGTGCGGACGGCGGATGACGATATTTGCAAGCTGCCCGCGAAATGATCAACGGCGGCGAGGGAAGCGGTTGACGGGCTGGTCATGGCTCTTCTCCATCTGCCACGTCACTGGACGTCGGCATGGCGACGTCTTCGCGCTGGCAGGTGCCGTTCGCCAGTTATCGCTTGTGAAGAACTGTGTGCCGCCCTTCACGCCCGGCCTGTGGCCGCCCAGCATCAACTGCGCTAAACAGGGAGGCAACACCGAGCCGAAAGGTTCCGATGGTCCTTGTTCCCCAAGCCGATCGCGAGGCGGGTTTCGCTTTTGCCGATTTCGCCCTGTATCCCGGCCGGCGCCGGCTCGAGCGCGGCGGTGTCGATATCCGCGTCGGCAGCCGGTCGCTCGACATTCTCATCGCACTGATCACGAGAGCGGGCGAGGTCATCGCCAAGGACGATCTTGTCGCGCTTGTCTGGCCCAACCTCATCGTCGAGGAAAGCGCGCTCCGAGTCCATATCTCGACGTTGCGCAAAGCGCTTGGCGACGGCGAACACGGCCTACGGCTGATCGTCAACATCCCCGGGCGGGGCTATAGTTTCGTGGCACCAGTGCTGGCGCTTGCCGGTGAGGGCGTGGCGGTCGCCGTGGCGCCCGTTAAGGCGAGGCTGCCGACGCCGCTGGCAAAGATCATCGGGCGGGACGAGATCATCGTCGAGGTGGCGGAAGCGATCGCGACCAACCGACTCGTCTCGATCGTCGGCCCGGGTGGTATTGGCAAGACCACCGTCGCGCTCGCCGTCGCCCGCGCCCTCTCGGCAGACACGGCAGCTGACGTCGTGTTCGTCGACCTGGGGCAGCTTGGCGAGCGCGAGCTTGTACTGCCCGCCATCGCGACCGCACTTGGCCTGCCTGTGCGCTCCAACGATGTGCTCAACGAAATCGTCGTTCAAGCCAGCGGACGCCGGCTGCTGTTGCTGCTCGACAGCTGCGAACATGTCATCGACGATGCCGCCAGTGTGGCGGAACGGCTGCTCAGCGCCGCCCCGGGGGTGCGCATCCTGGCGACTTCGCGCGAGGCGCTCCGGGCCGAAGGCGAGCGCGTCCTGCGCCTGCGCCCGCTCGACCTTCCGCCAGATATGGCGACTCTAGCGGCTGTCGAGGCGCTGGATTATTCAGCCGTCGATCTGTTCGTTGACCGGGCGGCGGGGGTGCTCGGCCGTTATCAACTGACGGACGCTGATGTGCCGCTGGTGACCTTCATCTGCAAGCGGCTCGACGGCATCGCGCTGGCCATCGAGCTGGCGACCGGACGCCTCGACGACATGGGCATCGAGGCGTTGGCAAAGTCGCTCGACAACACCTTCCAGATCCTGACCCGCGGTCGCCGCACCGCGCTTCCTCGGCACCAGACGCTGCGCGGCACGATCGACTGGAGCTATGGCCTCCTGTCCGATGCTGAGCGCATCGTGCTGATGCGGATCAGCGTCTTTGTCGGGCCGTTCACGCCCCGGGCGGCGCGTAGCGTCGCCGGCGCTGCACCGCTGCGGGACAACGATATCGACGAGATCCTTCACGGCCTTGTCGCCAAATCCGTCCTGTCCGCCGACCCGAGCAGCCACGAAATCCGTTACCGCCTGCTCGATACGATGCGCGCCTATGCCGGCGAAAAGCTCGAGGAAGCCTCCGAAGCGGGCGCGATTCGCCGCTGCCACGCTTTGTTCTATAGCAAAATCGACCTCGCCGGAGCCGGGCGACTGCCGGACCGGCGATCGGATTTGCTTGCCGACGGCGGGCTGCTCGGCAATTTGCGCGCGGCCCTCGATTGGGCGTTTTCGCCCGTAGGCGATGGCACCATCGGTGTTGCGCTGACCATAAACGCCATTCCCTGCTGGTTCCAGCTGTCGCTGATCGACGAATGCATCGGCCGAGTGCAATCGGCGCTGAATTGGCTAGAACGCTCCGGACAGTCGGATCTGCGAGCCCGCATGCATCTCCAAGCGGCACTGGGCTTCCCGCTGATGCGGGCCATTTCGGATTTTCCAAGCGGCGCCTCGGCCTGGCAATCGGTACTGGAGATTGCCGAGAGCACCGGCGACGCCGAATTCCAGGCGCGCGCTCTCTGGGCCTTGTGGACCGATCGGATTAACAGTGGCGAAGCGCTGCAATCGCTCGACTTCGCCGATCGCCTTGCCGCACTGGGCACAACCGATCCGGCAAAGGTCGATGCCCTGATCGCGCAACGCCTCGGCGCTGTGTCAAAGCTCACGCTCGGCAGGCTTGTCGAGGCGCATGACGATATTGCCGACATGCTCGCCCGGTATGCACCCGCGGACCGCCGCGAGGACATTGCCCGCTTCCAGTATGACCAGCACAGCGTGGCCCGCATCGCGCTCGCCCGGGTGCTGTGGTTGAAGGGGCTTGCCGACCAGGCAGCGCAGGAGGTCGAGAACAATCTCGCTGATATCGCCGGCACCGGGCATGGCTTGTCGATGGCGCATGTGCTGTCCGATTCGGCCTGTTTCGTGGCGCTCTGGCGAGGCGACCTGGATTTGGCGGAGCGCCATCTCGCGTCGCTGCGCCTGCACACCAGGCTTCAGGCGCTCGACGTCTGGAGAATGTACGCCGAAGGCTTCGAGGGCGAAATCCGGATTCGCCGGGGTGACGCTGCCGGCGGAATCGCCCACCTGGCCGCCGCCATCGCAGCGCTGCGCAAAGCAGGCTTTGTCCGTTACCACAGCGCCTTTTCGGGCGTGCTGGCCGACAGCCTGCGCCGCGACGGCCGGCCGGCGGCGGCACTTGCAATCGTCGATGACGTGCTGGCAACCTGTGCGCGGACCGGCGAGTCATGGTGCCGGCCTGAGTTGATGCGCATTCGGGCCGAAGCGCGTGTAGACCTTGGCGAGCCGGAAACCGCGCAGGATTTCGAGACGGCATTGACGCTCGCGCAGGCGCAGGGCGCGAAGGCATGGAGGCTGCGGATTGCCACCGCCTGGACGACTGCGGCGAGGCGTGGTGCGGGGGCAAGCGAACCCATCGCCGCCGGGCATTTGCGCTCGGCCTTGGCGGACATCACGGAAGGGTTCGGCACCGTTGATGTGGTAGCCGCGCGGTCGCTGCTCGCCGCGATGGCCTGAGCGTCGGCCTGCCCGTCGCAGCACATTCCGACAAAAACCCGGCCTTATCGTTCAAGGCGTCACGCTGCCCAGAGCCGATATTCGATCCGTGTTCAACCCGGTTCGAAGAGGCAGGATGATGAGCGAAACCCTTGGCATCCATACGCCGGACGGCGACTTCGCCGCGTTTGTCGCCCGCCCCGGTGTTACGCCGGCGCCGGTCATCGTCGTCCTGCACGAGGTTTTCGGCGTCAACGCCGACATTCGGACCACCTGCCGCGAGCTGGCGGATCGCGGCTTCATCGCGGTCGCCCCCGACTTGTTCTGGCAGCAGGAGCGCGGCGTCGACCTTGACATGTGGACCGACGCCGAGTGGCAGAAGGGCCTCGCGCTCTACGCCGCCTATGACCGCGATACCGGCGTGCGGGACATATTGGCGACGATCGACGCTGCCCGCCGGATGCCCGGGGGGTCGGGCAAAGTCGCAGTGATGGGCTTCTGCCTCGGCGCGCTGCTGGTTTTCCTCACCAGCGCCCGCGGCCAGGTCGATGCGGCGGTCGCCTACCACGGCGCCGATACCGAAAAGTATCTGGACGAAGCGAGCGGCATAACCGCGCCCTTCCTCATGCATCTCGCCGAGGAGGACGAATTCATCAACACGGATGCACAGGCGCGCATCAAGGCGGCGCTGGCTGGCAAGCCCAACGTGGCAGTCTACAGCTACCCCGGCTGCAACCACGCCTTCGCGCGCCACACCGGGCTGCATTACGACGCGGCGGCCGCCGCGCTCGCCAATGGCCGGACCTGGGCCTTCCTCGCCGACCGCCTCGGCGCGGCCGAGATCGCAACGTCTCCCATCGCGACCGGCGCCCGAGCCATCACCGCAATCTCCATGTCTTCTTGAAAAAAGGAATTCAATCATGCGCCATCATCTGACGGCCCTTGCCGCACTCGCAATCGCTACCGGTTCGGCGGCGGCCGCCGCACCACCGCCGACAAAGCCGACGATAGTTCTGGTTCACGGGGCTTTTGCTGGCTCCTCGAGCTGGAACGGCGTCATCGGCGATCTGACCCGCGATGGTTATCCCGTCGTTGCCGCTGCCGTGCCGCTCCGCAGTCTGCAGGGCGATGCGGATTATGTTGCAAAGCTGGTGGCCAGCCTGCCGGGACCCGTCGTGCTGGTCGGACATTCCTATGGCGGCGAAGTCATTTCGGTTGCTGCGAAAGCCCGCCCCAACGTCAAGGCGCTGGTGTTCGTCGCAGGGTTCGCGCCGGACGTCGGCGAGAGCGCCGCTTCGCTCGGCGCCCGGTTCCCCACCGGCACGCTCGGCAGCGCGCTGGCACCGCCGGTACCCCTCGGCGATGGTAGCGCCGACCTTTACATCCTCCAGGCGCGCTACTGGCAGCAATTCGCCGCCGATGTGCCGAAGCCGGAAGCGATCGCCATGGCCGCCACCCAGCGACCGATCACCCAGTCGGCGCTCGGCGAGCCGGCTTCTGCATCGTCCTGGCAGGCCGTGCCGTCCTGGTTCGTCTGGGGCCAGCGTGACTTCAACATTCCCCCGGCACTCCACGCCTTCATGGCCAAGCGCGCCGGCTCGCGCGAGGCGATCGAGGTGCCCGGCGCCTCGCATGTCGTGATGATCTCGCACCCGCACCTAGTGTCGGCATTGATCGAGCGTGCGGCGACGGGAGCGCCGACGGGCGCGAGTAATCCGGCCGCCCGCTAGGCCCTCGCGACCCGCGTATTGCGACCCCGCCCTTCGAGGAGACAGACTATGAATCGCCGTATCGCCCTCCTATTTGCCGGACTGATGCTCGCTGCCACGGTGATCCCGGGCGTCGCCGCCGGAGCTGCTGTCGCTTCCTTGGCCCCGGTGCCGGTTCCGCAGTATCGGACGGCGACCGTCGACGGCGTCAGGATCGCCTATGTCGAGGCCGGGCCCAAGGACGGGCCGGTAGTCCTGTTGTTGATGGGTTTTCCCACCTCATCGCACCAGTACCGCAGGCTTATTCCGCTGCTCGCCGACCGCTACCATGTCATCGCTCCCGACTATCCGGGCTTTGGCGAGAGCGATGCGCCGGATCGTGCCAGGTTCGAATACAGCTTCGCCCATTATGCGACCCTGATGGACGGTCTGCTCGGACAGCTGGGAGCCAAGCGCTATGCGATGTATCTGTTCGATTATGGTGCGCCGGTCGGCTACCGCCTGGCGCTCAAGCACCCCGAGCGGGTCAGCGCGATGATCGTCCAGAACGGCAACGCCTATGTGGAAGGGCTCGGCGCCTTCTGGGACCCGATCAAGGCCGATTGGGCGCAAAAGTCTGCCGAGACGCGCGCGGCATTGTCAATTCTGGTCGCACCGGAGACGACGAAGTTTCAATATACCGACGGCATGGAGGATGTGTCGCGGATCGACCCGGCCAACTGGCGCCACGATCAACCGCTGCTCGATCGGCCCGGCAACAAGGATATCCAGCTCGATTTGTTCCGGGATTATGGCACCAATGTCGGGCTGTATCCGCAGTTCCAGGCGTTCTTTCGCAAATATCAGCCGCCGACGCTGATCGTTTGGGGCAAGAACGACAAGATCTTTCCGGCCACCGGCGCCGAGCCCTATCGCCGTGACCTGCCCAAAGCCGAGTTCCACCTGCTCAACACAGGCCATTTCGCGCTTGAAGACCAGCTCCACGTCATGGCGCCGATGATCCACGACTTCCTCGACCGCAATGTCGCGAAATGACCACCACCGCCGTCTCGATCGGAGCCACCCTGATGACAGCACTTCCAGTCGCTGCACAGAGCGCCCACGACATTCTAGGTGCCGCCGGGGTCGTGCCCCTCGACAGCCAACCGGCACCGGTACTGGTCGTCGATCCGCCACTGCCAGGACCGCTGTCGTTCGGACGCGTCGTCATACAATACCGTGCCGAGAACCTTCGCATCGTGCCGGTATTTGGTACCAACGCGCTCGACGTCACCCTGCGCATTGGCCACGTCCATGTCACCGTCGACGACTTGCCGTGGCACTGGGCCGATGCCAGCGGTGAGCCGGTCATCCTTAACGGCATGACACCCGGACGCCACAAAGTGCTGATCGAGCTCGTGGACGCCAATCACGAGCTGTTTACCAGCGCCACGACCGAATTTATCATCCCCGACGCAGGTGCGGCAAAGCACCATTAAACCTTACGCAATGGCGCTTTGCTGCCGCATTGTTGACCGGCCCGCCGCCAGGAAGGAGGAGCCATGAAGCTCGCTGAAAAAGTTGCATTGGTGACGGGCGGCTCGTCCGGCATCGGGCTTGCGACGGCCACGCTGTTCGGCCGGGAGGGAGCAGAGGTCATTATCACCGGGCGCCGCCGAGTCGAACTCGATGCAGCCGTCGCCGCCATTCTAGGGGCGACCGGATACCAAGTCGACTCATCCAAACTCGATCAACTTGACGAGTTGTTCGAGGCCATCCGCGCGAGCTTTGGGCGGATCGACGTGCTGTTCGTCAACGCCGGCGGGGGTTCACTGCTGCCACTCGCTGCGATTGACGAGCCACATTTCGACGAGACCTTTGACCGAAACGTCAAGGGCTTGGTCTTCACGGTCCAAAAAGCGTTGCCGCTTTTATCGGACGGCGCCTCGGTGATCCTGAATGGCTCGACCTCGGCTGCAAAGGCGACGCCCGGGTTCAGCATCTATTCGGCGTCGAAGGCAGCCGTGCATGCTTTGACCCGGAACTGGATGGTCGAGCTCAAGGACCGCAACATCCGCATCAACACATTGGTACCCGGCCCGACTGCAACGCCGGGCCTGCGCGGGCTTGCTGGCGAAGACGCCGCACAGCAGCGGGCGTTGCTCGATCAAATGGCACTCGGCGTTCCGCTCGGACGGGTGGGAGACCCTGACGAGATCGCTCGCGCCGCGCTGTTCCTCGCGTCCGATGACTCAAGTTTCGTCACCGGCTCTGAACTGTTTGTCGATGGCGGGGAGGGGCACAGTTAGTGGCTCTGCATCCCGCCTTTCCGTCGAAAGCTGAGGCTGGGAAGACTAGAAACGTAGCCCAGAGAACCTCGGCGCCGATGGCTGGCGCAGTAAGCGAGCGAGGGCCAGCTGCGCCGCTGCGGCCGCTCGAGTATCTACCGGTCGCATTGTTCGGTTCGGTGATGGGACTGTCAGGCCTCAGCGTCGCCTGGCGTCTGGCAGCGGCGCGATATGGAGTGTCGGACTGGCTGGCCGGGGCGATAGCTGTTGTGGCAGTGCTCGCCTTCGTGGCAGTTGCCGGAGCGTATCTCGTCAAGCTCATCGCCACGCCGGATGCTGTCGCTGCAGAATTTCGACACCCTATCGCTGGTAACCTGTTTGGCACGATGCTCATCAGCCTCCTGTTGGTACCGATCGTGATCGCGCCGGTCTCACTTAGGGTGGCTCAAATTATGTGGCTCATAGGTGCGACCGGCATGCTCGGGTTTGCCTGGCTGATGGTCGATCGTTGGATGGGCAACCGCCAGCAGGTCGACCACGCCACGCCCGCTTGGATTGTACCAGTCGTTGGACTACTCGATGTGCCCCTTGCCGTGCCAGTGTTGGCCATGCCGGTCGCGCAAGCTCTGATGGTGCCATGTCTCGCGATCGGGATGTTCTTTGCGGTGCCGCTTTTCACGCTGGTGTTCGCGCGCCTTGTGTTTCAGGCACCATTGCCCCCGGCGCTTCAGCCTAGCCTGTTGATCCTAGTCGCGCCGTTTGCAGTCGGCTTTTCCGCCTACGTCGCCACTACGGGCCAAGTCGACGACTTTGCCGAGGCGCTGTATTCGTTAACGCTATTCATTCTGGCCGTGCTTGTCGGCCGGCTCCGGCGTCTCGCATTATGTTGTCCATTCCGCGTCTCCTGGTGGGCCGTCAGTTTTCCGCTGGCTGCGTCGGCTTCAGCGTCTGTGCGGTACGCCAGCGCCAGGCCCGGGCCGGTCACCGACGCCATTGCATGGGTACTGCTAGCCCTTGCATCGCTGGCCATAGTCTGGCTGGCCGGGCGCACCCTCTTGGGCATCAGCCGCGGCGAACTTCGCACTCTTAGCAGCTAACGCCGGCGTCGAGAGCGCTAGCCTCGCCGCCTGTTCATGTGATCAAAAGGAGGTGGACATGACGCATCGTTTTGCCGAGTTGATGTTTTCCCCGGCAGCCAAGGCGCTGCAGGTGCAAGCTGGTTCCTGCGCCGCCTATGCGAAGTTCGCCAGTCCGGATGCACCTGCGAACAACCGATTCGGTCCGCATGAAACCGCCTTCATTGCCGACCGCGATAGCTTCTACATGGCCACGGTCAGCCAAGAAGGATGGCCCTACGTTCAGCATCGCGGTGGCGAGCCAGGATTTCTAAAGGTGCTGGACGACCGCACAATTGGGTTCGCCGACTTTCGTGGTAACAAGCAGTTCGTCAGTCTCGGCAACTTGGCGACCGATGACCGGGTCTCGCTATTGATGATGGACTATCCAAATCAGCGGCGTCTGAAGATCCTGGGTCACGCGCGTCGCGTCGATCGCGCTCTCGAACCAGTGCTTGCTGATCAAATTGCCGACCGAGGCCAATCGCCGGTCGGCGGTATCGTGGTGACGCTGGAAGGCTTCGATTGGAATTGTACGCAATATATAACCCCGCGGTACACCGGATCCGAACTTAGCGATTTGCTCGCACCGGTTCGCGATCGGATCGCTGCACTCGAAGCGGAAAATGCCAAACTCCGTGAACAGCGTATGAATCGGCCAGATTAAGGTGGCGGCTGCCGAAAGCCACGCGTCGCCGGCTGGAAAAGTTTTGATAATGTTATTTATGGTTCGACAGTAACCAATTCGTTTCGGATCGCAAACAGCGCGGCGGTGTATGCAGAAAACATCGCCCGACACAGTATGTCGGATCGGTTGAGCCGCTCTTGGCAGCGAGCTTCGGTCCACAAAGCCAAGTGGTCTTTAGCATGGTTGCGCTACAGTTGGCTAGTTTGTGAATTGCTAGAATTGCGCCTGATCCGCTTGGCAATTTGGTAAATGCTGCTCGGCCGGTTTGGGTCAGTTCACTGATGTGAAGAACAAAAAACGAACGGATCCCGGGACTATTCCGGGGATTTCTCGCCGGAAGTCGCCGGAAGTGGACGTTTCCTGTCCGGATTGCGCTTTTGCCGGGGTTGTGTTGTTCAAGGGCTTAGCCTAGGGGAAAACGCAGTTCGGGGAGTGGCGCAGCCTGGTAGCGCATCTGGTTTGGGACCAGAGGGTCGCAGGTTCGAATCCTGTCTCCCCGACCATTGTCTCCATGCTGCCGGACGGACGCTGCACTGGCTAGGTATTCGGCGCAATTGCCGTCAGATTTTGCAACTGTCATCATCTCGCTGTAGGGCCAGCCGGAGTGCGTGGTGCTTTCGGCGCCAGTTAAGGGAGTGGTAATGCTGCAGGTTTCGCGCCAGGACGTCGTTGCCGATCCGTTCCCGCACGTCATCAAGCAGGATATCCTGCCTCCGGCGCTGTTTGCCCGGCTGCGCGCTGATTTCCCCGATGAGACGGTGTTCACCGGCCAGAAGAACGAAAGCGGCAGCGCCGGCAGCCGGACGGGTTCGGGCTTCGATATCTACCGCGGCGATTCGGGCTTTGACGCGCTGACGGCGCGGTCGCCGGCGTGGAACGAGTTTGCCGACTTCCTCAATTCCGAACAGTTCGTCGATGTGTTCCGCGATGTCTTCGCCGATCATTTGGGCAGCATCGGCCTGAAGGTCGACATCGCCAATTCGCACGTCGACCCGGGCTATGCCGAGCCGCGTGCGGTGATGAGCGAGACCGCCACCTTCAAGGATCGCGTCGACGGCGTTGCCAACAAGCTGCTGGCGCCGCTTCGCAGCCCCAAGCCGACGCCGCTGTTCACCCGGCTCGACATCCACAAGAGCATGGGCGGTTATGCCAAGGTCCCGCACTGCGACCGGCCCAACCGGCTGTGCTCGCTGATCGTCTATTTCACCGATGCCGAGGCGGTCGGGCTGGAGGGTGGCGACCTGTCGATCTTCAAGCACAAGGTTGCGAAGCCGGTGGAGGATTATGAGCGCCATCCTCGCCCTGCCGATGTCGATTGCGTCGCGACATTGTCGCCAAAGGCCAATCTCGGTGTGTTTTTCCCGTGCATGAACAATAGCTATCACGGGGTCAGCGCCGTCACCTCCAAGGGTGTCGCGCGCGATTTCCTCTACATCAATATCTCGGGCCGCAAATCGAGCCTTTGGTAGGATTTGCAGTGCCGAAAAGTCCTTTGAAATCAACGCTGTCACGCTTAAGGCTACACTAAAGCTACACCATTGACGGGGATCACGCGAAAGGGCCGGTGCAGACGCTGCACCGGCCCTTCTACGTAACCCATCTGGTTGGAAAAAGCAACCCGCCGGGTGTTAAAGCCCCTTGACGATCGCCGCATCGAGATTCGAACGCACCGCCTCGAAGAATTTCTCGGTCGTCATCCAGGCCTGGTCGGGGCCGATCAGTAGCGCCAGGTCCTTGGTCATCGCGCCCGATTCGACGGTTTCGATGCAGACGCGCTCGAGCGTTTCGGCAAACTTCGTCACTTCGGGGGTGCCGTCGAGCTTGCCGCGATGCTTCAATCCGCCGGTCCAGGCAAAGATCGACGCGATCGGGTTGGTGCTGGTCGGCTTGCCTTCCTGGTGCATGCGATAGTGGCGGGTGACGGTGCCGTGCGCCGCCTCGGCCTCGACCGTCTGGCCGTCGGGCGTCATCAGGATCGACGTCATCAGCCCCAGCGAGCCAAAGCCTTGCGCGACCATGTCGGACTGGACATCGCCATCGTAATTCTTGCACGCCCAGATGAACTTGCCCGACCATTTCAGCGCGCTGGCGACAAGGTCGTCGATCAGGCGATGTTCATAGACGATGCCAAGTTTGCGATATTGCGCCTTGAAATCATTGTCATAGATTTCCTGGAACAGATCCTTGAAGCGGCCGTCATAGGCCTT
>JANOCM010000054.1:0-14941 GCA_031412175.1 Alphaproteobacteria bacterium | reverse complement strand
CGCGGATCGCCATGTCGGAAATGTCGTGCATTTCCTCCTGGCTGGCCCAGCCGAAGGCGGCGATATGTTCCTCGGTGACGAGCGGATCGCCCAGCGCATCGTCCTTGTAGTAGAATTCGAGGATGGTGCGGGGCAGGGTCGTCCCCTCTTCAAGGCCGAATCGCTTGGCAAGGCTGCCGGCGACGACGTTGCGGACGACGACCTCGATCGGCACGATCTCGACCTGGCGGACAAGCTGTTCGCGCATGTTGAGCCGCCGGATGAAGTGCGTCGGGATGCCGATGGTGGCGAGCAGCGTGAACAGATGCTCGGAAATGCGGTTGTTGAGGACGCCCTTGCCGCTGATCGTGCCCTTTTTCTGGGCATTGAAGGCGGTGGCGTCATCCTTGAAATACTGGATGATCGTGCCGGGTTCGGGCCCCTCATAGAGGATCTTGGCCTTGCCCTCGTAAATCTGGCGGCGGCGCGACATGCCTGTCCTCCTGTTCGGGTCCGTTCGGGGGCGGGGCAGAGCGTTCGAACGACGGTTGTGAAAAAATTCGGCCCCGGCACATCACCCGGCAAAGGGCGCGCCCGGGGCGTCAGAGGATACATAGCGCGCGTGGCCCGGTGTTACAATGTGATTGCGCGGCCCCGGCCGGCACGCTTGGTGATTGAACCTGCCGCCGGGCGCCTCTATCTAGGCCGCAAGCTGTTGAGGAACGCGCCCGCATGACCACCTTCGATGACCGCCAGAGCGCCTTCGAAACCAAGTTCGCCCATGATGCCGAGTTGCAGTTCAAGGTGGCGGCGCGGCGCAACAAGCTGACCGGGCTATGGGCGGCGGCAAAGCTGGGCCATTCCGGCGCCGCCGCCGAGGCCTTTGCCCAGACCGTCGTTATCGCCGATCTGACCGAGGCCGGCGACGATGATGTCGTGGCAAAACTGATGGCCGACCTTGAATCGGTCGGCATCGGGGTCGCCCAGATCCGCGCACAACTGGCGTTAAGCGATGCCGAGGCGCGCCGCCAGATCATGGAAACGCTCTGATGGCGATGGCCGCCGCCGATATCGAAGCGGCGATTGTCGCCGCGCTGCCGGGATCGCAGGTCGTGATCACCGATCTCGCCGGCGACGGCGATCATTATGCCGCGGTGGTGACGGCGGCGCAGTTCGCCGGCCTGTCGCGCGTCAAGCAGCATCAAATGGTGTATAATGCGCTTGGCGGTCGCATGGGCGGTGTGCTCCATGCGCTGCAACTGACGACTGTTCCGGCCTGAGACGGCCCGCCCTGAGGAGGCAGCAATGACCAATGCCAATGACCGTATCGAAGCGCTCGTGTCGACCAACGACATCGTCCTGTTCATGAAGGGCACGCCGATGTTCCCGCAGTGCGGTTTTTCGAGCACTGCGGTCGCCATCCTCGAGCGGCTGGGGGTCGAATTCGAAGGCGTCGACGTACTTGCCGACCCCGAAATCCGCGCCGGCGTCAAGGAATATTCAGACTGGCCGACGGTGCCGCAACTGTATGTGAAGGGCGAATTCGTCGGCGGTTCGGACATCATGATGGAAATGTACCAGGCTGGCGAGTTGACGGCGATGATCGAGGCCGCCGGTATCGCGCGCACGGCCGCTTGACGGCGATGGCGCCTCACGTCTGGCGCCGTTGATGGCGGACACGCCGGCACCACCGACACGGGACATGACGGCCAGCGCGCTGTGGCAGGGCGTGGTCGGCGTGCTGCGCGCCGATTTCTCCTTGTTGTTTGCGGTCATCGCCCCCTTCACCCTGCTGGTGGCGATGGTCGTCGCGCTGTTCGGTCCCGAACAACCGACGACGTTCGCCGAATTCACGCCGCGTGTTGCGGTGCTGCTGTTTCTCGTGCCCAGCGTCATCGGCGCCTTGGGCCAGCTGGCGTTGACCGCGCTGCTGGCGATCCCCGCGATGACGCCGCGTCAGGCGATCGGCCGCGCCGCGACGGCGCTGCTCCCTTATCTCGTGGCGGTGCTGATCATCACGCCGTTGACGACAGTTGGCCTGTTGCTGCTGTTCGTTCCGGGGCTTTATCTGTTCGGCCGGATGATCCTTGTCGGTCCGGTGATCATTGTCGAACACTTGCGCCCGGTGGCGGCGCTGCGGCGCAGCTGGGCGCTGACGGCGCCACACGGCGGCGCGATCCTGTGGTTCATCGTTCTCGCCCTGTTGTTCGTTGTCGGCGCCAGTGTGCTTGCCAGCGGCATCGGTGCCGCGCTGGCGGTGGTGTTGACCGCGGTCGGATTGAAGGGCGTGGCCGGCTTTGTCGCGGCGCTGGTCGGGGCGGTGATCTCGACGCTGTTCACCATGGCGAATGCGGCGGCAGCGGTGGTGATCTATCGGCGGCTACAGGATGTCGTGCCGGCGGCGTGACCGTGTTGCCAGCGTCGGCTGGCGCGACTGTTCGTCACCTTAAATGATCGGAATCCGCGGCGCCGCGTCGCGTGGGTGAATGCCGACCAGGCGCGGATCGGCGATGAGTTCGAACTCGCGCGCGAACGGCACGAAGCCGCTGGCGATGTAAAAGCCAAGCGCCGCCGGGTGGTCGAGGTCGCAGGTATGAACCCAGACCCGGGTGATGCCGGGCCGCCAGGCCAGCCGCAGCGCGTGTGCCATCAGCCAGCGGCCATGGCCATGGCCGGTCATGCCCGGAACCAGCCCGAAATAGGCAAGTTCCACGCTTTGCGGCACGGCAAAATCGAGCTCGAGCAGACCGACCCCGACGCCGTCGCGGCGCGTTGCGACATGAACCTGCGTCGTCGGCGCATCGAGGATGGCGCCCAACCGCGTGTCATCGACGATCAGCCGGCCCTGCCACAGCCAGGGCTCGCCGATGGCACGGAACAATGACCGATAGACATCACGATCAACCGGCGCCGACCATTGCCGCAGCTGCAACGCCGATTTCATCGGCGCAGCGGCGGCCGGGGGCGGCTGGCGCATTTCGAGGTGGGTGACGATCGATCCCAGATGCCCCTTGGGGATGATCACCCGGTCAGTCCCATCGCGCCAGCGGCGGCAGGCTCATCAGGATGGCGTCGACATTGCCGCCGGTCTTGAGGCCAAAGGTCGTGCCGCGATCATAGACAAGGTTGAATTCGGCATAAAGGCCGCGATAGCGCAGTTGCGCGGCGCGATCCTCGGCACTGACCGGGGTGTGCATGCGCTCGCGGACCAGACGCGGGTAGATGTCAACGAAGGTGTTGCCGACGTCGCGGGTGTAAGCGAAATTGCGGTCCCAATCGGCGGCAGCATCGCTGGCGAGATGGTCATAGAAAATGCCGCCGACGCCGCGATGGCGGTTGCGGTGCGGCACCCAGAAATACTCTTCGGCCCATTTGCTGTGCGCCGGATAGTGGCCCGGGTCATGCGTGTCGCACATCGACTTGACGGCAGCGTGAAAGGCCGCGGTCTGGCCATCGTCGGGCAGGGCGGGGTTGAGATCGGCGCCGCCGCCGAACCAGCGCTTGGTGGTGACGAGGTGGCGGGTGTTCATGTGGACGGCGGGGACATGCGGGTTGCACGGATGGATGACGAGGCTGATGCCGGTGGCGAAAAACCGCGGGTCCTCGCCGGCGCCGTTGATCTGCTTGGCGAATTCGGGGGAGAAGGTGCCGTGGACGGTCGAGATGTTGACCCCGGCCTTTTCGAAGACGCGGCCCTTCATGACCGACATGACACCGCCGCCGCCATCCTCGCCGCTCGCATCGGGGCGTTGCCAGGCGGTGCGTTCGAAACGGCCGGCCGGCCGGTCGTCCCCGCCATCGCCGCCGGCTTCGTCCTCGATCTTCTCGAGCGCGGCGCAGATGTCGTCGCGCAATTGGCGGAACCAGGTCTGGGCGGCGGTCTGGCGGTCGTCGAGCGTGTACATGCGGCGTCTTTAGCCGCATCGGCACGCGAAACGGAACCCCGGAAAAGCGCGTAGGGTTACGACCGCGTAATCCGCGCACCCCGCGCCAAAATGTCCGAACAAAGGGCGTTGCGTTATCTGCTATGAGAAGGCTAATGCGGCGCGATGAAGGGTGACACCCGTGTGACACCCGGAAGGTTTCAATTTTCAGAGGTCCTTGATGGCTAGCGAAACGCGGCTTCCCCTCGATACCGGTCTGGCGCCCGATGGCGAGCGCCGCCGTGATTTCCTGTATGTGGCCACCGGCGCCTTTGCTGCCGCCGGCGCTGCCGCGGTGGTGTGGCCACTGATCAACCAGATGAACCCGTCGGCCGACGTGCTGGCGCTGGCTTCGATCGACGTCGATCTATCCGCAGTGCAGCCCGGCCAGGCGATCAAGGTCAGCTGGCGCGGCAAGCCGGTGTTCGCCCGGCAGCTGACGCCCGCCGAGATCGAGATGGCCAACAAGGTCGACGTCAAGACGCTGCGCGACCCGCAGACGCTCGCCGAACGCACCAAGCCCGGCAGCGAGAAATGGCTGATCACCCTTGGCGTTTGCACCCATCTCGGGTGCGTGCCGCTGGGTGCCGGCACCGGCGAGGTGCGTGGCGATTTCGGCGGCTATTTCTGCCCGTGCCACGGTTCGCACTATGATACCGCGGCGCGCGTTCGCAAGGGCCCGGCGCCGAAGAACCTCGAGGTTCCGGCCTATGTCTTCAAGACACCCACATCCGTGACCATCGGCTGAGGAGGATAAAATGAGCTTTCCCTGGGCCAAGCATTACGAGCCGACGACCGAGTTCGGCAAATTCATGGACAGCCGGCTGCCCCTGCCGCGCTTCGTCTATGGCGCATTGGGTGCCGGTTATCCGACGCCGAAGAATTTGAACTATTTCTACAACTTCGGCGTCCTCGCCGGCGTTGCGCTGGTCATCCAGATCATCACCGGCGTCGTCCTTGGCATGCACTATGCCGCCAATGTCGCGGTCGCCTTCGATTCCGTCGAACATATCATGCGCGACGTGAACAGCGGCTGGATGCTGCGTTACATGCACGCGGTCGGCGCCAGCTTCTTCTTCGGCGTCGTCTACGTCCACATCTTCCGCGGCCTGTACTACGGCTCGTACAAGCCGCCGCGCGAAGTGCTGTGGATGCTCGGCCTTGTCATCTTCCTCCTCATGATGGCCACGGCGTTCATGGGCTATGTGCTGGTCTGGGGCCAGATGAGCTTCTGGGGTGCCACCGTCATTACCGGGCTGTTCTCGGCGATCCCGGTCGTCGGCAGCTACATCCAGACGTTGCTGCTCGGCGGCTTCTCGCCGGACAAAGCGACGCTCAACCGCTTCTTTTCGCTGCACTATCTGCTGCCGTTCGTGATCTTCGGCGTCATCATCCTGCACATCTGGGCGCTGCATATCCCGGGGTCGAACAACCCGACCGGCGTCGATGTGAAGGGCCCGCAGGATACCGTGCCATTCCACCCCTATTACACCGCCAAGGATTTCTTCGGCCTCGGCGTGTATCTGACGCTGTTCGCCGCGATGGTGTTCTTCGCGCCGAACCTGCTCGGCGAGGTCGACAACTACATCCCGGCCAACCCGCTGTCGACGCCGGCGCACATCGTTCCCGAATGGTATTTCTGGCCGTTCTACGCGATCCTGCGCGCCTTCACGGTCGATTTCTTCTTCATCCCGGCCAAGCTGATGGGCGTGGTGGCGATGTTCGCCTCGATCCTGCTGCTGTTCTTCCTGCCGTGGCTCGACACCTCGCCGGTGCGCTCGAACAGCTATCGCCCGCTCAACCGCATCCTGTTCTGGGTGTTCGTGGTGGTGACGATCGTGCTCGGCGTCTGCGGCGGCAAGCCGGCCGAAGAGCCCTGGGTGATCCTCAGCCAGGTGCTGACGGCCTATTATTTCGCCCACTTCCTCATCATCCTGCCGCTGGTCAGCCGTCTCGAAAAGACGTTGCCGCTGCCCAATTCGATCTCCGAAGCCGTGCTGGCCAAATACGCCAAGGCCAAGGGTTCGTCGGGTACGGGTCTGGGCGGCGCCGCCGCGCAGCCGGCTGAATAAGGGTCCTATCGATGGTACGTCTCGGCGCTCTGGCCGTTGGCCTGTTCTTCTGCATCGCCGTCCTGTGGGGCGCCGTGCAGCCGCGTGACGCAGTTCCGCCCGATCCGGTCAAGGCGCTGCACAAGCACCCGCAGGAGATCGAATGGACCCACAATGGTCCCGGCAATCTCGGCATCCTCGGCACCTTCGATCGCAAGCAGCTGCAGCGCGGCTTCCAGGTTTACAAGGAAGTCTGCTCGGCCTGCCATTCGATCAACCGCGTCGCCTTCCGCGATCTCGCCGCGCTCGGCTTCTCGGCGCCCGAGATCAAGGCCATTGCCGCCGAATATGAAGTGCCGTCGATCGACGACAAGACCGGCGAACCGGCGACCCGCAAGGCCACCCCAGCCGACAAGTTCCCGCTGACCTATCCCAACGAAATTGCCGCCCGGGCCGCGCAGAACGGCGCGCTGCCGCCCGATCTGTCGCTGATCACCAAGGCGCGCGAGGACGGCTCCAACTATGTCCATTCGCTGATCAACGGCTATGCCGACGCGCCGGCCAACTGGACGGTGCCCGACGGGCTTTATTACAACCCCTATTTCAAGTCGCTCAACATCGCGATGCCGCCGCCGATCGCCGCCGACGACCAGGTCACCTATGCCGATGGCACCAAGGCGACCAAGGACCAGATGGCGCGCGACGTTGCGACCTTCCTGACCTGGACCGCCGAGCCCAAGCTCGAATCGCGCAAGGAAACCGGCCTCGCCGCGATCATCTTCCTGCTGATCATGACCGGGCTCGGTTATCTGAGCTACAAGAAGATCTGGGCCGACATCAAGCGCAAGCCCGCCGCCATCTGACGCTGCAGGTTTGACGGCAACAATCGGGGCGGCCATTCCTGCCGGGATGGCCGCCCCTTTTGATTTGGGAACACGCACGATGACCGATGACGAACTGCGCGCGCTGGTGCGCACGATCCCCGATTATCCCAAGCCCGGCATCCAGTTCCGCGACATCACCACGCTGCTGCTGGATGGCGCCGGCTTTGCCGCGACGATCGAGCGGCTCGCCGCAACCGGCCCGGTGCCCGACCTCATCGCCGGCATCGAGGCCCGCGGCTTTATCTTCGGCGCCGCACTCGCCCAGCGGCTCGGCTGCGGGATGGTACTGCTGCGCAAGAAGAACAAGCTGCCCGGGCGGGTGACCGGCATCAACTATGCGCTCGAATACGGCCAGGACCGGATCGAGATGCACGCCGACGCCGTGACACCCGGCACCCGCGTGCTGCTCGTCGACGACCTCATCGCCACCGGCGGCACCGCGCTGGCCGGCGTCGAACTGCTCCGCAGCGCGGGGGCAGTGGTCGAGCGCGCGGCGTTCGTCATCGACCTGCCGGACCTCGGCGGCGCCGCGCGGCTGGCGGCGGCGGGGGTGGCGGTGACGGCGCTGCTGGGGTTTGCAGGGGATTAGGACCTTCTAGCGGCGGAGCCTGCCCCCGCGAAGGCGGGGGGCCGACGGCCCCAGACCCCGGTTGTTGGGGTTGCAGCTTTCGGGTGGAACCGCGGCAATTCGCTGACTGGGCGAACCAAGTCCGCTTGCGTGAT
This sequence comes from Alphaproteobacteria bacterium, assembly GCA_031412175.1. Lineage (GTDB taxonomy): Bacteria > Pseudomonadota > Alphaproteobacteria > Sphingomonadales > Sphingomonadaceae > Sandarakinorhabdus. The sequence goes on along the minus strand of JANOCM010000054.1, from coordinate 7,381 downwards.
TTGCCGCCGTTCTCGACAAGGCCGCTGTACGACTGCGTCCAGCAAAGCTGACGTCGGTGCGTTTATTCGTGGGATGTCGCCGAATCGGCGGGACGCGGCGGGACCGGTGCCGGACAGTGCGAAAAAAAGGCGGTTGATCGAATTTAATTGACGGAACGAAACAAGAGATTGTGAGTTAGAAATTGGGTCGACACTGCAACGTCATCCATCTGGTGACGTTACCGTGCTCGGCGGGGGGAAGGTCCATGGGCATGGTTCGCGATACCCTGCTCATTGTTGCGGCTGCAGTTTGCCCTGCATCGTCGGTCGATTTCTGCTGGACCGGACTGTGACGGGCTCGGTCGCCCGATTTGGCAATGCGCCGATACCTGAGGCGACATCCCTACCGACGCTGCGGGATGTGCTGCGATCGGCGACGAGCAAACCACACGAGCGACTGCATCAGCACGAAGGTCTCGCCGCGGTCGCGGCGGGGACGATAAACCGCCCGGACTACAAAGCGCTGCTTGGTCGACTTTACGGCTTTCACCATAGCTTCGAGTTGGCCGCAAAAAAGATTCCCGAACGCACGCGATGGCTGGAAATTGATTTGGCGACGCTCGGCGTCGATGCAGCGATGCTGGCAGGGTTGCCGCGCTGCACCGTCTTTCCGGCAATAGCCTCGCCCGAATATCTGTTAGGCGCGAGCTATGTCGTTGAAGGTTCGGCCTTGGGCGGGCGCGGCCTTGCACGACAGCTCGACGGGTTGCTTGGAACGGGAAATATCGCGGGTCGTCGCTTCTTCAGCGGCCACGGCACCGAAACTGGAGAGGTGTGGCGTTCCTACCTGGCGCGATTGTCGGCGGCTTCGACAGCGACAGCATCGCGCGCGACAATCGTTGCCGGTGCCGTCGCGACATTTACGATATTCGAGCAGTGGCTCGAGGGATGGAACAAGCACCATGAGTGACGCCATTACGACCCGCGACAGTGTCGATCTGACAAATTGCGATCGCGAACCAATTCATATCCCCGGCGCGATCCTGCCGCATGGCGCAATGCTGGTGCTCGAATGCGAAACACTTCTCGTCCTTCAGGCGGCCGGAGATCTGGCGGGCCTGCTAGGTCGGCCCCTCGCCGAACTGCTCGATCGGCCGATCGACAAGCTGTTTTCGGCTGACCAGGTCAACCGGCTGCACGCGCTTTGCAGGGAGACCGATCTCGCCAAGCCCCGCCATCTCCTCGACCCGCTGTTCCGGGTCGTTGCAGACCGCCCGCTCGATGCCAGCGCGCACCGCGTCGACGGCAACCTGGTGATCGAGTTCGAGGCGGCAGAAATGGGCGATCCATTCGCCGCCGATCCGCTGGCGGCCGTGCAGATCATGATCGAAGGCTTTGGCGAGGCCGCGTCGCTGTATGCGCTGTGCCAGATGGCTACCGCAAGCGTGCGGCGTGTCGCACAATACGACCGGGTAATGATCTACCGCTTCATGGCCGATGGCTCGGGTTGGGTCATCGCCGAAAGCCGCACGCCCGAACTCGCGCCGTTCCTCGATCTCCATTACCCCGCCGCCGACATTCCCCAGCAAGCCCGGGCGCTCTATCTGAAAAGCTGGCTGCGGCTGATCACCCAGGTCGATTACGATCCTGCATCGCTGACGCCGACGCTCAATCCGCGCACCGGCAAGCCGCTCGACATGAGCTATGCGATCCTGCGCGATGTCTCCCCGATCCACCGCGAATATCTTCGCAACATGGGCATCGATGCGTCGATGTCGATATCGATCATCGTTGCAGGGAAGCTGTGGGGCCTGATCGCCTGCCATCATAACAGCCCGCGTTTGCTGCCGCGGCATCTTCGCGCCGTTTGCGAATTGTTTGGCTCGATGTTTTCGCTTCAGCTCGAGGCGCGCGAGAAGAGCGAGCAGTTCGAGGCACGGCTCGCCAGCCGGAAGATCCTGCAGGAGCTGATGCTCAACCTCGCCGGCGTCGAGGACTATGCCTATGGCCTGACGCAGCAGACGCCGAACCTGCTCGACTATATTCATGGCGGCGACATCGCCCTCGACGGCTCTCGCGGCGGTGGCGTCGCCGTACGTGTTTCGGGCGACATAACCTTCCTCGGCACCACCCCCGACCGCGCCCAGATCACCGCGCTGACAGACTGGCTGACGTCGTACATGACCGAAACGGAAGGCGTGTTCGCCACCGACCGCCTCAGCGAGATCTACCCCCCGGCGAAAGCGTTCGCCAACGTCGCCTCTGGACTATTGGTCATCGCCGTATCGCGCGATCCGTCTGATTTCATCCTCTGGTTCCGCCCGGAACTGGTCGAAACAGCGCTTTGGGCCGGCGACCCCGCGAAGCCGGTGACGACCGGCCCCGACGGCGACCGGCTGAGCCCCAGAAAATCGTTCGAGGTCTGGAAACATACGGTGCGTAACCGCGCCCTGCCGTGGTCCGCCGCTGAAACCGATTCGGCGTTCGACCTTCGCGTCTCGCTGCTACAGGTGGTGCTGCGTCGGATCGAAGCGGCATCACGCGAGCGCGCCAAGGCGCACGAGCGGGACAAGCTGCTAATGGCCGAACTCGATCACCGGGTGAAGAACACGCTGGCGAATATCCAGGCGCTGGTCACCCAGTCGAGCCGCAGCGCCGAATCGCTGACCCTGTTCGTCGAAGGCCTCGACAAGCGCATCCACTCGATGGCCAAGGCGCATAGCCTGTTGACCCAGAGCCGGTGGGAAGGCGTATCGGTCGACGGGTTGCTGCGCGAAGAACTCGATGCCTATAGCCCGGTGCCGGGCGTTGTTTCGCTGAGCGGCGCCGATGCTGTACTCACGCCCAAATCGGCGCTGGCGCTTTCCCTGGCGTTGCACGAACTCGCGACGAACGCCGCGAAGTTCGGTTCGCTGACCGCGGTCGCGGGACGCGTCGCGGTCAAGTGGCACATTCGCGATGACGGTGGACTTGGTTTGAGTTGGACCGAGTCGGACGGTCCCCACGTCGCACCCCCGACGCGGCGCGGCTTCGGATCGAGCCTGATCGAGCGCGCGCTGGCGCTGGAAACCGGCGGCCGAGCGACGATCCACTATAAGCCGAGCGGCGTCGTCTGCGACATCGTGCTGCCGAAATCTTCGCTGGTTGAACTCACCGTGATGCCGCTCTTCGCGGCTGAGGCGACACTGCTGGACATCGGAAGTGACTCGAAGAGGCTGCCAGCCAACCCCAGAATTCTGATCGTGGAAGACTCGTATCTGGTGCTTATCGGGCTTGAAGACATGTGCGCCGCCCTTGGATGGGAAGTCGTAGGGCCGGCGACGCGTGTCGGCGAGGCACTCGCGCTCGCGCGATCCGAAGTGTTTGATGCGGCGCTGCTGGACGTTAATCTCGATGGGGATATGTCGTGGGGAATAGCCGACGTGCTCAAGGCTCGCCAGATCCCTTTCGCCTTCAGTACAGGCTACGACCAATCCAATATTCTGCCGGAGCACCTTGTCGGCACGCCGGTGTTGGCGAAGCCTTACCGCATCGACGATGTCGAGCGTAAGTTGCGCGAGTTGATGGCTTTAGGCGCCGGTCCACTCGTGGCTTAACTTCAAGGCCCCGTCGGGCCAGCGCCGGATGGGCGGCTTTTCGCGCAAGCAAACATCCCCGAGCCCAATGCCGAACGGCCGACGTTAGGCCTGAACCCGGCTTCGCACCCCAACCACAAACGGGGTCCGGGCCTCAGGCCCGGCCGCCGGAGGCCCGGTTACCGGCCCTTTTTCCGCGCCGCGTAACGCGCATCGCGGGCCGCCTTTTGCGCGGCTTCGCGGGCGATGGCGAGGAGGCGGTCCTGTTCGGCCTTGACGACCGCTTCGGCTTCCTTGGCGAGCCTCGCTTCTTCGGCGCGGACGGCGGCTTCGGCGCGTTCCTTCTTGCGCTCTTCCTCGCGTTCGGCGCGTTTTTCGGCGGCGCGGGCGCGGGCGGCGAGCGCTTCCTCGTTGGGCGGCGGCGCGCTCTTGAACTTGTCGAGGGCGGCCTTGCGGGCTTCGGCCGCGGCTTTGGCGCGGTCGGTGTGATCGGGGAGTTTGAATGCCATAGAGCGGGCTCCTTAGCCGCTCCCCTATTCCGCTGCAACTGCCTCCGTTGCGCGGGCGACGCTGACTGGCGTGCCGACCAGCGCGGCGTTGCCCGACAGCGGGTCGATGCGGTCGCGGGTGGTCAGGTCGTTGATCGAGACGCCTGGGCGCGTCGCGGCGACCGACAGGCGCACGCCCTTGCGGCCATGGCCGAAGCCGTGGGGCAGCGAGACGACGCCGGGCATGACGGCGTCGGTGACTTCGGCGGCGACTTCGACGCGGCCGGCGGTGCTGGCGATGCTGACCATGTCACCATCGGCGATGCCGCGCACCGCGGCGTCGGCGGGGGCGATCATCAGCGTGCAGCGCGGCGGGCCCTTGGCGAGGCGGCGCGAATTGCCGAGCCAGCTGTTGTTGTTGCGGATATGGCGGCGGCCGATGAGGACGAGGCCGTCGGTGGGGGCGGTGGCGAGCCAGTCGGCGAAGCGGCCGGTGAGGTCGGCGATGACGAGGTCGGGGGCGCAGGCGATGGTCTTGTCGGGGGTTTTCAGCCGGTCGGGCAGGCGGGGTTCATGGGCGCCGAGGTCGAGGCCGTGGGGATGCGCTTCGATCTCCGCCAGCGTCAGCCCGCGCGGGCTGTTGCGCAACATCCGGTCGAGCGTTTCGCGCGGCGGGACGATGTTGGGAAGCGGCTGTCCCTGTGCGCCGGCGATGGCGCGGGCGAGCTCGGCGACGATTTCCCAGTCGCTCTTGGTGCCGGGCGTGGCTTCGAACACCGGCGGCGAATAAATGGCGAAGTCGCGCGTTGCGATCGGCGCCAGGAACAGCGGGTAATGGTCCTTCTCCAATGGCCCGCACGGCGGCAGGATGTAATCGGCATGGGCGCTGGTCGCCGTCACATACATGTCAATGCTGACCATCAGCTCGAGGCCATCGAGCGCTGCATCGAGCGCGCCGCCATCAGGCACCGACAGCACCGGGTTGCCGGCGATGGTGAACAGCGCGCGAACCTGGCCCGCTCCTGGCGTCGTCATCTCCTCAGCCATCGCGACGGCGGGATATTCGCCGAGCACCTCGGCATGGCCCGAAACGCGGCTGTGGAAGCGGCCGCGCGTGCCGGAACCGCTCTGCCCGACGATGTCGACGGCGGGGGACGAGAACATCGACCCGCCGACCCGGTCGAGATTGCCGGTGGCGATGTTGATCATGTTGATCAGCCAGTGGTTTAGCGTGCCGAATTCGGCGGTCGAAACGCCGATGCGGCCATAGACGACGGCCGGGTCGCCGCTGCCGAGCGTGGCGGCGAGGCCGTGGATGGTCGCTTCGGCGATGCCGCAGGCGGCAGCGCAGGCGGCGATGTCGAAACGGCGCAGTGCGGCCCAGGCGTCGTCCCAGCCGCTGAGCATCGGCGCGAGGCGACCGGGATTGACCAGCCCGGCGGCATCGAGTGCCAGCAGCAGCCCGACGAGCAGCGCCGGGTCGCTGCCCGGGCGGATGAAGTGATGCGCATCGGCGATTTCGGCGGTTTCGGTGCGGCGCGGATCGATGACGGTCAGCGTGCCGCCGCGCGACTGCAGTGCCTGAATGCGTTTCTTGACATCGGGCACGGTCCAGACGCTGCCGTTCGACGCCAGCGGGTTGCCGCCGATGATGACCATGTGCTGCGTGCGGTCGATATCGGGGATCGGGAACAGCGCGTTGTGGCCGTACATCCACATCTGGACGAGCTGGTGCGGCACCTGGTCGACGCTCGAGGCAGAGAAATTGTTCTTCGACCCGATGGCGCGGCGCAGCAGCGGGATCTGTGGGCTGAGGCTGTAATTGTGCGCGGTCGGGTTGCCGACATACAGCGCGGTTTCGCCGCCGGTAGCGCGGATCGCGGCAACGCGCGCGGCGATTTCGGCATAGGCTTCGCTCCAGCCGATGTTGACCCAGCCGTCGGCGGTACGTTTTTGGGGCGTGCGCAGCCGGTCGGGATCAGTCTCGAGATCGGCGAGCGCCGTCGCCTTGGGGCAGATATGGCCGCGTGACAGCGGGTTGGCGGGGTCGCCCTTGATCGACAGGATGGTGCGCCCCTGCGTCTCAATGATCGTGCCGCAATTGGCTTCGCAGATATGGCAGGTGCGATAATGCGTCGACATGGCGGCGGGCTTTCGATTTGCTGGCGCGATGTTAGGCGTGGACGCGGCGCTGCGAAAGCTGTCGAGAGTGCGTGTTCTTGCTTCCGCCGTCATCCCCGCGAAGGCGGGGATGCCTCGCCTGCGCGGTGTCACCCGCGACGCCGGCCGGGCGATGGATCCCCGCCTTCGCGGGGATGACGGGAAGGGAGCGTCGGGGGGCGGTATTCCCTACGCCGCCAGCCGCGCCTGGCGTGCGAACCACGGCACCAGCCGGGCGATCGCCGCCTCGACCAGCGGCGTCGACACGGCAAAGCTGAAGCGCATGTGGCGATGGCCGAGCACCGGATCGAAATCGATGCCGGCGGCGGTGGCGACGCCGGTCTCCTCGAGCAGCCGCGTGCAGAACCCCAGGCTGTCATCGGTCAGATGGCCGATATCGGCATAGATGTAGAAGGCGCCGTCGGGCGGCGCGATATGGGCAAGGCCGAGCGCCGGCAGCGCCGCCAGCAGCAGGTCGCGATTGCGGGCGTAGGTGGCGATATGGCCGTCGAGTTCGTCGCGGCAATCGAACGCCACCAGCCCGACATGCTGCGCCAGCGACGGCGGGGTGAGGAACAGATTGCCCATCCGCGCCCGCGCCGCGTCGATCAGGTCGGGCGGCACCAGCAGCCAGCCGAGCCGCCAGCCGGGCATGCTGAAATATTTGGAGAAACTGTTGACGACCAGCGCATCGGGGGCGAATTCGAGCAGCGACCGCGCCGGCGCACCATAGCTGAGGCCGTGGTAGATCTCGTCGGAAACGATGCGGATGCCGCGGCTCCGGCAGACCGCGGCGATGGCGGCGAGTTCGGCATCGGCGATGATCGTGCCGGTCGGATTGGCCGGGCTGGCGATGATGACGCCATCGGGCGCCGGTTCGATCGCGGCGAGCGCGGCCGCCGTCAACTGGTAGCGTTCGGCGGCGCCGCATTCGATCTCGACGGGCTCGAGATACAGCGATTTCAGCGTATTGCGATAGGCGACATAGCCCGGCCGGGCGACGGCGACGCGCGCGCCGGGGGCGAACAGGCACGACAGCGCGAGCACGAACGCCGGCGACGCGCCGCAGGTCAGCACGATCTGTTCGGGGCTGACGGCTTGCCCATGCGCCTCGGCATAATGCTGCGCGATACGCTCCTTCAGCCCGGGGCTTTCCCAATAGCCATTGTCGGGGGCATC
>JANOCM010000053.1:0-9767 GCA_031412175.1 Alphaproteobacteria bacterium | reverse complement strand
CTTCGACAGCAGGAAATCGACGACCTTGTCCTCGTACAGCGGCGCGCGCAGCTGGGCGGCGGCCATCGGGTTCTCCTGGAAGAACTTGACGACCTTCTGCTGCTCGCCCGGATATTTCGCCGCTTCCTGGCCGATCAGGCGATTCATTTCCGGCTGGGTCACGGTGATGCTGTGGCGCTGGCCGATCTCACTGAGCAACAGCCCGAGGCGGACGCGGCGGACGGCAATGCGGCGGTAATCGTCGCGCTCGGCCTCGAGCTGGACGCGCGCGGCGGCCGGATCGGCATCCTGCGCGGCTTCCTGTTCGAGCTGTGCCCAGATCTGGTCGAATTCGCCGTCGACCATCGATTCCGGCACGTCGAAATCGTGCCGCGCCGCCAGCGTGTCGAGCAGCTTGCGCTTCATGTGGGTCCGCGTCAGGCCGCCCAACTCGGCGTCGAGCTGGTCCTTCAAAATTTCCTTGAGCGCATCGAGCGAATCGATGCCGAAGCCCTTGGCGAATTCATCGTCGATCGCGGCTTCGACGGGCGTTTCGATGCCCTGGACGACAATGGCGAATTCGGCCGGTTTGCCCTTCAGATAGGCGACGTTGTAATCGTCGGGGAAGGTCACCTTGACGGTGCGCTCGTCGTTGGCCTTGACGCCGACCAGCTGGTCCTCGAACCCCGGGATGAGCTGGCCCGAACCAAGGGTGACGCGCATCCCCTCGCCCTTGCCGCCATCGAAGAGCTCGCCATCGACGCGGCCTTCGAAATCGATGACCACCGTGTCGCCGGTCTTGGCCTTGTGCTTGGCCGGCGCCGCTTCGGTGCGCTGCGCCTGGCCGGCGAGGCGCTTCAAGGCTTCGTCCATCGCCGCATCATCGGCGCCGACGATCAGCTTTTCGAGCTCGAGGCCATCGATCTTGATATCATCGACCGTCGGCAGGATTTCGAGCGCGACCTTGAAGCCGACGTCATTGCCTTCGGCAAGGTCGCCTTCGAGATCGACCTGAGGCTGGTTGGCCGGACGCAGCTGCTTTTCGCTGAGCAGTTGCTGGACGCCGTCGTTGACCGCGGCCTGCAGCGCTTCGCCGCGCAGCGCTTCGCCATGCATCTTGCGGACGAGGTTCGGCGGCACCTTGCCCGGACGGAAGCCCGGCATGCGGATCGTCTTCGACACTTCGGCGAGGCGGGCATCGACCCGGGCGGCGAGCGTGGCGGCCGGAATCACCAGCGAATATTCGCGGCGAAGGCCCTGGTTGAGTGTTTCGGCGATCTGCATCTGTCTGTCTCGTCTTTCGGCGAAAAGTCCGGCGCGCGGACTGGTGCGGGCGAAGGGACTCGAACCCCCACGTCTTTCGACACTGGTACCTAAAACCAGCGCGTCTACCAATTCCGCCACGCCCGCTAAGGTGTGAAGGGGGCGTCTATAACAACGCTGGGGCGGCGCGCAAGGCTGCGGCCATGTCGGACCGCTAAATCAGGTCGAAGCCATAGAGGGTCGAGCCGAAGCTGAATACCGCCATCAGCGCAATGCTGGTCCCGAGCATCAGCTGGTTGCCCGGCTTGGCAAGGAACATCGCCACCCGCGAATCATCGCTGCGGCCACCGATCGCCCAGGCCATCAGCACCAGCCAGAGCGCAAAGGAGAACAGCGAAACGACGTTGAGCACCGCCAGCCGGTTGCGGCGCGGATGCCCCTGCGCATAGGCGATGGCGGTGGGCAGAAAATTGAACACGACCAGGAAGACGAAACCCCACCACAGAACCCAGAATGCTGTGCCGCTGATCATCGTCGCCTCCAACCTGCCAGAGATTCGCAAGCTGCAGTGTAGCGGCTTGCCACGGCATTAACGGCGCGTAACCATATCCGTTCCGGACCCTTTCAAGTCCCGATCCACGCGCGCAGCACCAGCGATATCAGCCCCACGGTGGCAACGCCCGCCGCCCACAGGCCGACGAACCACAGGAACTGGCGCTGGCGGGGGGGCAACGCCGGCATCAATGATAGCCCTCGTGGCCGACCTTGCCGCGGAACACCCAATAGGCATAGCCGGTATAGGCGATGATGATCGGCAGCATGATGCCGACGCCGAAGAGCATGAAGACCTGCGAATTTTCCGCCGTCGCGGCTTCGTAAATCGTCACCTTTCCCGGCACCAGCCAGGGGAACATCGAAATGCCGAGCCCGGTAAAGCTGAGGAAGAACACCGCCAGCGCCAGGACGAACGGCTGGCCTTCACGGCGCTGCTTGAGCGAGCGGGCGAACAGCAGCGCCGTGACCCCGACAAGGATCGGCACCGGCGCCACATAAAGCATGCCCGGCATGGCAAACCAGCGACTGAAATAGTCATGGTTGAGAAACGGCGTGGCGAGGCTGACCGCGACCACGGCGACCAGCGTGGCAGCGCCGGTTAGCCTTGCCAGCGCAAAGGCGCGGTCCTGCAGATCATGTTCGGTCCGATAGATCAGCCAGCAGGCGCCGAGCAGCGCATAGCCGGCCACCACCGACACGCCGGTCAGTATCGAAAAGGGCGACAGCCAGTCGAACCAGCCGCCGCTATAGGCGCGGCCGCTGACGCTGACGCCTTGCAGGATCGCCCCCAGGATGACGCCCTGCGCAAAGGCCGCCATGGTCGAGCCAAAGGCAAAGGCGGCATCCCAGATCCAGAGGCGGGTGGTGCGGGCCCGATATTCAAAGGCAACGCCGCGGAACACCAGCCCGAGCAACATCGCAACGATCGGCGCATAAACCGCCGGCATCAGCACGGCATAGGCCAGCGGAAACGCCGCGAACAGCCCACCGCCGCCGAGCACCAGCCAGGTTTCATTGCCATCCCACACCGGCGCGATGGTGTTGATCGCGGTATTGCGATGTTCGCCCTTGTCGAGCCACGGGAACAATATCCCGATGCCGAGGTCGAAACCGTCCATCACGACATAGCCGAACACCGCCAGCGCGATGATTCCGGCCCACACCAGCGACAGCGCATCATTGGGTGCCATCGTGCCTACTCCGCCATCACCGCGCCGGGATCGACCTGCGGCGCCGGCGTGATGCCGGCGGTGCGGGTGATGCCGTCGACCCCGCCCTGCCCGCGCGTCGGGCCCTGCTCGCCCGGCTGCGGTTCATGACCCATCAGCTTGATGATGAACCAGGTGCCGACGCCGAACACCGCGAAATAGACGATGACAAAGGCGACCAGCGACGCCGCCACCGCAGGGGCCGCCAGCGGCGAGGCGCTTTGCGCGGTGCGCAGCAGCCCGAACACGGTGAAGGGCTGGCGCCCGACCTCGGTCGTCACCCAGCCGGCGATCACCGCGACAAAGCCCGTCGGCCCCATCAGCAGCGCCAGCCGGTGCAGCCAGGGCGCTTCGAACAGACGGCCACGAACGCGCGCCCACAGGCTCCACAGCCCCATCGCCAGCATCAGCACGCCGATGCCGACCATGATCCGGAACGACCAGAACACGATGCCGACCGGCGCGCGATCGGCGGCCGGATAGCCATCGAGGCCGACGATCGGGGCATCGAAATCGTTCTTGAGCACCAGCGAGCCCAGCCGGGGTATCTCGATCTTGCCGTGCATCACCTGCGCCTTGTCGTCGGGAATGCCGAACAGGATCAGCGGCGCGCCGCCCTCTGGATAGCTGGTGTAATGGCCTTCCATCGCCGCGATCTTGGCGGGCTGATAGGCCAGCGTGTTGCCGCCATGTTCATGCCCTGCCAGCACCTGCAACGGCGCAACGATCGCCGCCATCCACATCGCCATCGAAAACATGATGCGCGTGCCTTCGCTCGGGGTTTGGCGGTTGCGGCGATCGCGCAGCAGGTGCCAGGCGCCCGCCCCGCCGACGACCAGCGCCGTCGTCAGATAGGCGGCGAGCAGCACATGGACGAGGCGATACGGCATCGACGGGTTGAAGATCACCTCCAGCCAGCTCGTCGTGTAGAATTGCCCGTTGCCGTTGATCGCATAGCCCTGTGGCGTCTGCATCCAGCTGTTGACCGCGATGATCCAGAATGCCGAAATCGCGGTGCCGAGCGCCACCATGCACGTGGCGAGGAAATGCAGCGGCTTGCCGACGCGTTCGAGCCCGAACAGCATGACGCCGAGAAAGCCCGCTTCGAGGAAGAACGCCGTCAGCACCTCATAGGCCATCAAGGGCCCGATCACAGGCCCGGCCTTGTCGGAAAACACCGCCCAGTTGGTGCCGAACTGATAGGCCATGACGATGCCCGACACGACGCCCATGCCAAAGGTGATGGCGAAGATCTTCAGCCAGTATTTGAACAATTGCAGGTAGACGTCGCGCCCCGACCGCAGCCACAACCCCTCGAGCACCATCAAATAGCTCGCGAGGCCGATGCTGAACGACGGAAAGATGAAGTGGAACGACACGGTAAAGGCGAACTGCATCCGCGCCAGCGTCAAGGCTGAAATGGTGTCGAACATGGCTGGTTCCCGTTGCCCGAAATCAGGGATCGCGCGCTGTCCCTAGCAGATGTGCCCGATTGCCGCTCGGGCTTTTCGCCGCAGGGCGCTTCGGGTGGCGGCAAACAACGGCTCGGCAGCGCGCCAACTCCGGCTATAACCGGGCGATTCCCGGGGAGCGACCATTGACCAGCGACATCGATATTGCCCGCGCCGCGACGCTGCGGCCGATCCAGGATATTGCCGCCGGAATCGGCCTGGGCTTTGCCGATATCGAGCCGCAGGGGCATCACATCGCCAAGCTGTCGGCGCCGGCACTGGCAATGCTGCGCGACCGTCCGCGCGGCAAGCTGGTACTCGTCACCGCGATCAACCCGACGCCGGCGGGCGAAGGTAAGACGACGACCACGATCGGCCTCGGCGACGCGCTCAACCGCATCGGCCGCAAGGCGGTCATCGCGCTGCGCGAACCGTCGCTCGGCCCGGTGTTCGGCCGCAAGGGCGGTGCCACCGGCGGCGGCCAGTCGCAGGTCGTGCCAATGGAGCGCATCAACCTGCACTTCACCGGCGATTTCCACGCCATCACCTCGGCGCACAATCTGCTGGCGGCGCTGATCGACAATGCGCTGCATTATCGCCTGCCGACCGCCACCGGCCTGCCACTCGATGCCCGCCACGTCACCTGGCGGCGCGTGCTCGACATGAACGACCGCGCGCTGCGCCAGATCGCGACCGGCATGGGGCCCGGCAATGCCCCGGCGCGCGAAACCGGTTTCGATATCACTGTCGCGTCCGAAGTCATGGCCATCCTGTGCCTCGCCGACGATCTCGCCGATTTGCAGGCGCGGCTGGCGCGTATCCGCATCGGCCGCGATGAAGCCGGGACACCGGTAACGGCGGGCGATATCGGCGCTGCAGGCGCGATGACCGCGCTGCTCGTCGACGCGATGCAGCCCAATCTGGTGCAAAGCATCGGCGGCTCCCCGGCGCTGATTCACGGGGGGCCGTTCGCCAATATCGCGCATGGCTGCAATTCGGTCGTCGCCACCCGCGCTGCGCTGGCGCTGGGCGAGTTTACCGTTACGGAAGCCGGCTTCGGCGCCGACCTGGGGGCCGAGAAATTCTGCAACATCAAATGCCGCAGCGCCGGGCTCGCACCCTCGGTCGCCGTCGTCGTCGCCACGGTGCGCGCGCTCAAATATCACGGCGGGTCGGCGCTGGCCGATCTGGGGACCGAAGATCCCGCCGTGCTCACGGCCGGCCTCGCCAATTTGACGCGCCATGTCGAGAACATGGCCTGGTTCGGCATCCCCGTTGTCGTTGCGCTCAACGCCTTCACCGCCGACAGCCCCGCCGAACAGGCCGCCGTCCTCGCCCATTGCCGCGACGTGCTCGGCGTGCCGGCGTATCTGTGCCGCCACTGGGCCGAAGGTGCTGCGGGGGCCGAGGATCTGGCGCGCAGTGTCGCCGCGCTCGCCGACGCCGGGGCCGCCGATTTCCGCTTCCTGTATCCCGACACGATGCCGCTCGCCGACAAGCTGCGCACCGTGGCGCGCGAAATCTACCGCGCCTCCGACATCGCGCTGACCGCCGCCGCCGCCCGGCAGCTCGCCGCCTTCGAAAAACAGGGCTTCGGCACCCTTCCCGTCTGCATGGCCAAGACGCCGTACAGCTTCACCGCCGACGAGACTGTGCGCGGCGCAACAAGTGGCCACATCCTGCCGATCCGCGAAGTCCGCCTGTCGGCCGGCGCCGGCTTCGTCGTGGCGTTGTGCGGCGATATCAACACGATGCCGGGGTTGCCGAAACTGCCGGCGGCGGCGCGCATCGGGGTGGACGCCGCGGGCAACATCACGGGACTGGACTAACTCCCTCCCCCTTGCGGGGAGGGCGACTCGCGATCTTGCGCGAGCGGGGTGGGGGTCACTCGTGCCGAAACTCGTGAACCCCCACCCCGCTCGGCTGGCGCCGAGTCGCCCTCCCCGCAGGGGGGAGGGAGGCAACGCTCTACAGCAGCCACTTCGCCGGCAGATGGCTCAGCACCGCGATGATCGCGCGCTGCAATGGCCCCGTCCCCGGCTCATGGTCGTGCTCGATGACACGGTCGCCATCGCGCTCGATCCAGCGCAGGCGATTGCCGTCGAGCCGCACCTCATAGGCGGCCTGGGCGATGTCGCCGTCGAAAAACCCCTGCAAGCCCAGCGCCAGGCCCTTGCTTTCGATGACGAAGCCGATCTCGGTGTTGAGACGCGCCGAGCGCGGATCGAAATTGAACGATCCGACGAACAGCTTTTCGCCATCGACGGTGAAGGTCTTGGCGTGCAGCGCCGTGCCGCTCGACTTGAAAGCCGATCCCCGCACGATGCCGCTGCGCAGTTTCAGCCGTGCGCGCTGTTCGGGATGGGCGCCCTTAAGCTCCCAAAGCCTTATCCCGGCGCGCAGCAGCGGGCGCCGCGCCGGCGCATAGCCGGCATGAACGACGGCAACATTGTTGGCCTTCAGCGAATTGGTCAGGATATCGATCGAAACCCCTGATTTCGCGAGTTCGGCAAACAGCTTCACACCACCATCGGTCGGCACGAAATAGGCCGAGACCAGCCCGACCCGGCGCTGCGGTTGGCCGATCGCGGCGCGCAGTCGCGTGCCGATCAACCCGCGCAGCCGCGCCCGGCCCAGCCCCTTGGCCGGATCGTCGCTGACCATATGGACCGGCACCCATTCGAGGCCATCGCAGATGTTCGGCATCGCCGCCGCCGCTGCCGGAACCCCCGCCAGCGCGGCCTCGCCGCGGCTTTGCGGCGGCGGCAGGATCCGCGCTGCCGGCCACGCCGATCGGCTCGACCAATAGCGGTCGAAATCGGCCGACACATCGTCGACGATGGCACCGACGGCCAGCACATCGAGGTCGGCGACGTGCTCGCGCGCGCTGCGGCCGAAATATTCGTCGCCGATGTTGCGGCCGCCGATGATGGTGACCTGGTTGTCGACAGTCAGGCTCTTGTTGTGCATCCGGCGGTTGAGGCGGGGGAAATCGGTAAGATATCCAATGAGTTTGGGTCGCCTGATCACAAACGGGTTGAACAGCCGCAACTCGACCCCGACATGGGCATCGAGCGCCGCCAGCGCGACATCGAGGCCACCGATGCCATTGTCGTCGAGCAGCATCCGCACCCGCACACCGCGATCGGCGGCAGCGCGCACCGCAGCAAGCAGCTGATGCCCCGACCGATCGTCGCGCCAGATGTAATATTGCAGGTCGATGCAGCGTTCCGCCGCCGCCACCAGCGCCAGCCGGCTGGCGAGCGCATCGGCGGGATCGTCGATCAGGCGAACCCCGCTCAGCCCGGGGTTCGCTGCCGCCGCAGCGGCGATGGCGCGCCCCAGCCCGGTGGCATCGGTGTCGGTATACGCCGCCGAGGCCGGGCGCGCGCGCTTCGCCGGCAGCCGCCCTGCCCACCACAGCGCTACCCAGGCCAGCGCCGGCACCGCCAGCCACAGCCACGTCATGCCGGAACGCCGAGTCCAAAGCGCACCCAGACCGGCAGATGATCCGATGCAACCGTCGCCAGCGCGCTGTGATGCACCCCCGACCCCGCCACCGCCGTGCCGCGGCTGACGAAGATGCGATCGAGCGTCGCCACCGGCATCCGCGCATGAAAGCTCGGCCCTGTCGGCACCGAATCGAGCACGCGCCCGAAATCGGCGACCACCGCCGCCGATGGCCGCCATTCGTTCATGTCACCCATCAGCAGCACCGGTGGATCGCCGGGATGGCGGTCGAGATGCCCCAGCACCGCGCGCGCCTGGCGCCGCCGCCACAACCCCGACAGGTCGAGGTGCATGCCGATAACCCGCAGCGGCGCGCCGTCGATGGCGAGATCGGCGAGCACCGCGCCGCGCGGCTCCAGCGCCGGAATCGCCAGTGTCGCATGGCCGCGGATTTCGACCCGCGGCGACACCAGCACCGCATTGCCGTGCCAGCCGATCGACGCCGGCCGGGTTTCGAAGGGCACGCAGCGCCAGCCCTGCGCGGCGACGGCGGCCAGCGGCAAAGCACTCTCACGACTACCAAAACGCCGGTCAGCCTCCTGCAGCACGACGATATCGGCGCCGATTTCGTGGAGCACCGCCAGGGTCCGTTCGGGGCGGCGCCGGAAATCGGTGCCGATGCCCTTCTGGATGTTGTAGCTTGCAGCCAGCACGAGGTTTTGCCGGGGTTTGTCCATCATGCCAGCCAAGCAGCAATTGCCGGCGCTGACCAGACCCAGCGCCGGAATGGAACCGCCGGGCCGGTTGGGACGTGAAGGTTACAACGTCGTGACTGCCCCTTGCCAAAACCGGCATAGGTCAGTATTATTGACCTAAATAGTCCTTGGGGTTTCATGATGGTCGCTGGCTTGCCGCCTGTATCGCTCGACGACAAATATCGCTTCACCGAAGGCCGCGTCTTCATGAGCGGCGTCCAGGCGCTGGTTCGCCTGCCGCTGGTCCAACAGGCGCGCGACAAGGCGGCGGGGCTCAACACCGGCGGCTTTATCTCCGGCTATCGTGGCTCGCCGCTCGGCACCTACGACCAGGAACTGTGGCGCGCCAAGAAGCTGCTGGCCGAACGCAACATCGTCTTCCAGCCCGGCGTGAACGAGGAACTCGGCGCCACCGCCGTCTGGGGCTCGCAGCATGTCGGCATGCGTCCGGGAGCAACCGTCGATGGCGTCTTCGGCATCTGGTACGGCAAGGGGCCGGGCCTCGACCGCGCGATGGACGTGCTCAAGCACGCCAATGCAGCCGGCACGTCCCCGCACGGCGGCGTTCTTGCCATCGTCGGCGACGACCATGGTGCCAAGTCGTCGACCCTGCCCCACCAGTCCGACCATAATTTCCAGGCGGCGTTCGTGCCGTTCCTGGCGCCGGCGTCGGTGCATGAGTTCGTCGAATATGGCCTGCTCGGGCTGGCGATGAGCCGCTTCGCCGGCACCTGGGTCGGCTTCAAGGCCACCGCCGACACGGTGGAAACCAGCGCCACGATCGATCTCGCCAACGAACAGAAACCGATCATCCTTCCGGCGTTCGATTTCCCCGAAGGCGGCATCCACATTCGCGGCAGCGATATCTGGCGCGAGGAAGACACGCGGCTGCAGCGCTACAAGGGCTTTGCGGCGCTAGCGTTCGCCAAGGCCAACAAGATCGACAAGGTCATCTGGGATACGCCGCGCCCGCGCTTCGGCATCGTCACCACCGGCAAGGCCTATGCCGACACGATGGAGGCGCTCGAACGCCTCGGCATCACCGCCGCCGTCGCCGCCGATATCGGGCTGCGTGTCTACAAGGTCGGCATGCCCTGGCCGCTCGA
>JANOCM010000052.1:0-1724 GCA_031412175.1 Alphaproteobacteria bacterium | reverse complement strand
CACTTGCACCGCGCAATGTAACAATATATCCACTCGTCCATGGCCCAGCGATTCTCCAGCCTGCTCGACAAATCGGCGATGACGCTGTCGGCGCTCTGCCTCGTGCATTGCCTCGCCGGCTCGCTGTTGCTGACATTGTTCGCCGCGAGCGGTGACCTGCTCGGCCACAATGTCCATCTCGTCGGGCTGTTGCTCGCGTTGCCGCTGGCGGCGGTGGCACTGTGGCGCGGCGTCGCCATCCATCATCGCATCGGCATCGCGCTGCTCGGCGCCACCGGCATCGCGCTGATGGCGGCATCGTTGCTCGTCGGCCACGGCGGCAGCGAAATCGCACTGTCGGTCACCGGCGTCATCCTGCTCGGCAGCGCCCATCTGCTCAACCTGCGCGCCTGCCGCTGCTGCTGACGGCTTGCGGCAAGCGCCGCGAAGCCCGATATTGCCGCCATGGCAACCGCACATGATCACGATCACAGCGTCCGTACCGGCCCGGCGCTCGCTGTTGCTGCCGAACGCGCGCTGGTCGCCGCCGGCGAACAATGGACGGCGATGCGCGCCGCGGTGTTCAGTGCGCTGGCCGGGTTCGACAAGCCGGCGAGCGCCTATGATGTCACCGATGCCGTCAGCGCCGCGCAGGGGCGGCGGGTCGCGGCTAACAGCGTCTATCGCATCCTCGACCTGTTCGTCGCCAGCAACGTCGCGATGCGCGTCGAAAGCGCCAATGCCTATCTCGCCAACGCCCATCCCGGCTGCCAGCACGATTGCATCTTCCTTGTCTGCGATGGCTGCGGCCGTGCGACGCATGTCGATGACGACCAGTTGACCGCGCGCATCCGCGATACGGCGCGCGCCAGCGGTTTCCGCCCCGACAAGCCGGTGATCGAGGTCCGCGGGCGCTGCGCGGACTGCGCCTGACAGCCGCTTTCAATCGACAGGGCCATGCCAAACGGCTAGCAGTGTCATCAAGAATCAACAAACCGGTGGGCCTTGGTGACTCAAAGACCTTCGACTCCGATGCTCGACACTGTCAACGTGCCGGCCGACATGAAGCGCCTCTCGCACGCCGAGCTGCGCCAGCTTGCCGACGAACTGCGCACCGAAATGATCGACGTCGTCTCGACGACCGGCGGGCATTTGGGCGCCGGCCTCGGCGTTATCGAGCTGACCGTTGCGCTCCACTATGTCTTTGATACGCCATCCGATCGCCTGATCTGGGATGTCGGCCACCAGGCCTATCCGCACAAGATCCTGACCGGCCGGCGCGATCGCATCCGCACCCTGCGCCAGGGCGGCGGGCTGAGTGGCTTCACCAAGCGTACCGAGAGCGAATATGATCCGTTCGGCGCCGCGCACAGCAGCACCTCGATCTCCGCCGCCATCGGTTTCGCCGTCGCCAACAAGCTGAAGGGCCAGCCCGGCAAGGCCATCGCCGTCATCGGTGACGGTTCGATGTCGGCCGGCATGGCGTATGAGGCGATGAACAACGCCGCCCAAGCCGGCAATCGCCTCGTCGTCATCCTCAACGACAACGACATGAGCATCGCGCCGCCAGTCGGTGCGCTGTCGGCGTATCTGTCGCGGCTATTGTCGTCGCGCCAGTTCCTCGAGCTGCGCGAAGCCATCAAGAGCATCGCGCGCAAGACCCTGCCGCCGCCGCTGAAAAAGGCGGCTGCCCGCGCCGAGGAATATGCCCGCGGCATGGCGCAGGGCGGCGGCACGCTGTTCGA
>JANOCM010000051.1:0-3638 GCA_031412175.1 Alphaproteobacteria bacterium | reverse complement strand
TTCCCGGAACCCGTCATCGAGGTTGCCGTCGAGCCCAAGACCAAGGCCGACCAGGAGAAGATGGGCATCGCGCTCAATCGCCTGGCACAGGAAGATCCGTCGTTCCGCGTCACCAGCGACATGGAATCGGGCCAGACCATCATCAAGGGCATGGGCGAGCTTCACCTCGAGATCCTCGTCGACCGCATGCGCCGCGAATTCAAGGTCGAGGCCAATGTCGGCGCGCCGCAGGTCGCCTATCGTGAATCGCTCGCCCGCAAGGTCGATGTCGACTACACTCACAAGAAGCAGTCGGGCGGCTCGGGCCAGTTCGGCCGTATCAAGTTCTCGGTCGAACCCGGCGAGCGCGGCTCGGGCATCATCTTCAAGGATGACGTCAAGGGCGGCAATATTCCCAAGGAATATATCCCGTCGGTCGAAAAGGGCATCCGCGAAGTCGCAGCCAGTGGCTCGCTGATCGGCTTCCCGATCATCGATTTCGTCGCGACACTGTATGACGGCGCCTACCACGACGTCGATTCGTCGGCGCTGGCGTTCGAAATTACCGGTCGCGGCGGCATGCGCGAAGCCGCCACCAAGGCCGGCATCAAGCTGCTCGAGCCGGTGATGAAGGTCGAAGTCGTCACCCCTGAGGATTATCTGGGCGACGTCATCGGCGATCTCAACTCGCGCCGTGGCCAGATCCAGGGCACCGACACGCGCGGCAATGCCCAGGTCATCGAGGCCCAGGTGCCGCTCGCCAACATGTTCGGCTACGTCAACCAGCTGCGCTCGATGAGCCAGGGCCGGGCGCAGTACAGCATGCAGTTCAGCCACTACGAGGAAGTGCCCTCGAACGTGGCCGAGGAGATCAAGCTGAAACTGGCTTGATTTATTTGCAATGACCGCTAGTCAGCGCCCCTTCCGGTGGCGCTGATTCGGCCATTCGCGATCACTGAAAACACGCAACAGATTTCACGAGAAAGAGGTTCACGGCCATGGGTAAGGCAAAATTCGAGCGGAACAAGCCGCACTGCAACATCGGCACCATCGGTCACGTCGACCATGGCAAGACCTCGCTGACGGCCGCCATCACCAAGGTGCTGGCCGAAACCGGCGGCGCCACTTTCACGTCTTACGCCAACATCGACAAGGCGCCGGAAGAGCGTGAGCGCGGCATCACGATTTCGACCGCCCACGTCGAGTACGAGACGCTGACTCGCCACTATGCGCACGTCGATTGCCCGGGCCACGCCGATTATGTGAAGAACATGATCACCGGCGCCGCGCAGATGGACGGCGCGATCCTCGTCGTGTCGGCTACCGATGGCCCGATGCCGCAGACCCGTGAGCACATCCTGCTCGCCAAGCAGGTCGGCGTTCCCGCCATGGTCGTCTTCATGAACAAGGTCGATCTCGTCGACGACGCCGAAATCCTCGAGCTCGTCGAAATGGAAATCCGCGAGCTGCTGTCCAAGTACGACTTCCCGGGCGATGATATCCCCATCACGCAAGGGTCGGCCGTGTGCGCCCTCGAAGGCAAGCGCGACGACATCGGCCATGACGCCGTGCTGGCACTGATGAAGACCGTCGATGAGTACATCCCGCAGCCGGAGCGTGCGCTCGATCGCCCGTTCCTGATGCCGATCGAAGACGTGTTCTCGATCTCGGGCCGCGGTACCGTCGTCACCGGCCGTGTCGAATCGGGCGTCGTCAAGGTTGGCGAGGAAATCGAGATCGTCGGTATCCACGACACCCGCAAGTCGGTCTGCACAGGCGTTGAAATGTTCCGCAAGCTGCTCGACCAGGGCCAGGCCGGCGACAACATCGGCGCCCTGCTCCGCGGCGTGGGCCGTGAAGACGTCGAGCGTGGCCAGGTGCTCTGCAAGCCCGGCTCGATCAAGCCGCACACCGAGTTCTCGGCCGAGGTCTATGTGCTGTCGAAGGATGAAGGCGGCCGTCACACGCCGTTCTTTGCCAACTACCGCCCGCAATTCTATTTCCGCACGACCGACGTCACCGGCACCGTTGAGCTGCCGGAAGGCACCGAGATGGTCATGCCGGGCGACAACGTCCAGCTCAAGGTCAAGCTGATCGCGCCGATCGCCATGGATCCGGGTCTGCGCTTCGCCATTCGCGAAGGCGGCCGCACCGTTGGTGCCGGCGTGGTTGCGAACATCATCAAGTAAGGCTATAGGGCCGCTTCCGTCTGGGAAGCGGCCCGATTCGTCGAGCCTGCAATCTTCGAAGACCCGAATTGTTCTGACCGGTGCATCCCGCCCCGTACGGTGGGCCGCCCCGGTCTTGAGCCTTTGAATAGAGTGTGAATCAAGTCGCCATGGAAACGCAAAACATCCGCATCCGCCTGAAGGCCTTTGATCACCGTGTCCTCGATATGGCCACGGGCGAGATCGCCGACACGGCCAAGCGTACCGGTGCTGCGATCCGTGGCCCGATTCCGCTGCCGACGCGTTTTGAAAAGTTCACCGTGAACCGCTCGCCGCACGTCGACAAGAAGAGCCGCGAGCAGTTCGAAGTGCGGACCTACAAGCGTCTGCTCGATATCGTCGATCCCACGCCGCAGACGGTGGACGCGCTGATGAAGCTCGATCTCGCCGCCGGTGTCGATGTGGAAATAAAGCTCGGCAAGTAATGCCGAACCAAAATACGCGGAGCGAACTTTGGCCCACCATCGGGCCTGGCACGCCCCCTCCCTTTTGGGTTGGGGCCTCTGATAAGAAAGGAATTGGTCATGCGCACAGGCGTGATCGCGAAGAAGATGGGGATGACGCGGGTTTTCCGCGATGATGGCCGGCACGTTCCGGTCACCGTCCTCGCTCTCGAGAACAATCAGGTTATTTCCGTCCGCACCACCGACACCGACGGTTACGTCGCTGTCCAGCTGGGTGCCGGCACGCGCAAAGCCAAGAACGTCACCAAGCCGGAGCGCGGCCATTTCGGCAAGGCCGAAGTCGAGCCCAAGGCCAAGGTCGCCGAATTCCGCGTGTCGGAAGACGCGCTGCTGGAAACCGGCGCCACCATTTCCGCCGACCATTTCGTTGCCGGCCAGCTGGTCGACGTCACCGGCGTCACCCAGGGCAAGGGCTTCCAGGGCGGCATGAAGCGCTGGGGCTTCGGCGGTCTGCGTGCCACCCACGGCGTCTCGGTCTCGCACCGCTCGCTCGGTTCGACCGGCCAGCGCCAGGATCCGGGCAAGGTCTTCAAGGGCAAGAAGATGGCCGGCCACATGGGTGACAAGCAGCGCACCCAGCAGAATCTCGAAATCGTCTCGACCGACGTCGAGCGCGGGCTGCTCTTCGTCCACGGCTCCGTGCCGGGTTCGAAGGGCGGCTGGCTGCTGATCAAGGATGCGGTCAAGGTCGCGCGTCACGCCGATGCGCCCTACCCCGCGTCGCTGAAGAGTTCGGCTGTTGCCAATGATGATGTTGTCGCCCCGCAGGTCACCGAGACCGCGGCTGAAGACACCACCGAAACCACGGAGGCCTGAGGCACATGAAGGTTCAGGTCAAAACCCTGGCCGCGGCGGACGCCGGCGAAATCGAATTGTCGGATGCCGTTTTCGGCAAGGAACCGCGTCTCGACATTCTCCACCGCGTCGTCACCTGGCAGCTCGAAAAGCGTCGCGCCACCGCGCGCGG
>JANOCM010000050.1:0-8491 GCA_031412175.1 Alphaproteobacteria bacterium | reverse complement strand
ACCGCGCTGGCCTATGCGCTCGACCGGCCGCCGGGCTATGGCGTCGGCATCGACTATCGCCAGCTGCTCGCCGGGCCGCCGGCGGCGACGTCGCCCGAAGCCGCCGCCGAGCGTGCCGCCTTTGCCCGGTCGGCCGCCGCGATCGGTGGGCCACGCTGGCAGCAGGCGCGCCGACAGGTGTTTCCGTCGGGGCCCGAGGTCACAGCCGAGATCGCCTGCGCCGCCGGGGTGCAGGTTTCGGCGTCACCGGCGGCGTCGCGGCTGGTGGCGAGATCGGTCCGCGATCTGTCGGTGCCGGTCGAGGCAGCCAAATCGGCGTTCAAACGCAATCGCCCCTATGTCGGTGCCGCCGATACCCGCACCTGCGATCCGCGCACGCTGGGCGGCGTGGGCGGCAGCACCGGCGGCGTGCTCAGCTATGCCTATCCCAGCGGCCATGCCGCACAGGGTCGGCTCGTCGCCGCAGTGCTCGGCGCGGCGCTGCCGGCACGCGCCGCGGCACTTTCGGCGTGGGGCGATCGGCTCGGCGACAACCGCATCGTCTGCCGGGTGCATTGGCCGAGCGATGTCGCGGCCGGGCGCCGACTTGGTGATGCGATGTTTCGCGCATTGCAGGCGGATGCCGGCTTCAGGGCCGACCTTGCCGCGGCGCGGGCGGAACTGCGGCGCGCGCCCGCCGCGACCGGCTGCCTTGCGGGTTGAGCGCTGCCGCCCGGCTCGGGCGTTGCGCGCGGCGGGGCGCGCGGCGCTGACAGATCGTCGCGCCTGGCTGGCAATGCGCCGCGCAATCGCCATATCGGCGACGCAATTCGGCGCTAGATACTCCGCCGTACAGGACAGTGCCGCCAGGATTTGATGACCATTCAAGCCACCAGCCATGTCGCTGCCACCGGGGCCCCCCGGGTGCAGCGCCCCGATGATCCGGCGATGATCCGCATGGCGGCGCAGCTGACGCGCGACCTGTCGGCGGCGCGTCCTGCGGTTTATTGGGCGGATTTCCTCGGCTCTGCGGCACTGGGCTATGCCGGGCTGGCCGTTGCCGTGACAATGGCGGGCTGGCCCCAGGCGCTGGGGGTGATTGTCGCCATCCTGGCACTGTATCGCGCCGGCAGCTTCATCCATGAGATCACCCATCTGCGGCCCGACGCGGTGCCGGGTTTCCGCACCGTCTGGAACCTCGTCGTCGGTGTGCCGCTGCTAGTGCCGTCGTTCATGTACGAAAACGTCCACAGTCTGCACCATGCCCGCACCCGCTATGGCACCGCCGACGACCCCGAATATCTGCCGCTGGCGCTGATGAAGCCATGGACAGTGCCGGTGTTCGTGGCTGTCGCCGCGCTGGCACCGATCGCGCTGCTTCTGCGCTATGGCGTGCTGGCGCCACTGTCGCTGGTCATTACGCCGCTGCGCCGGACGCTCGTTGCGCGCTATTCGGCGCTGTCGATCAACCCGGAATTCCGCCGCCGCGCTCCCGAAGGCGCCTTTGCGCGGCATTGGGCGATCTGGGAAACCGCCGCCAGCGGCTGGGCGATCACGTTGATGGCCAGCGTTGCAACGGGCTGGATTCCGTGGCGCGGCTTTGCCATCGCCATCGGCATCGCCGCGGCGGTTACGGTGCTCAACCAGATCCGCACGCTGGTCGCGCATCTGTGGGAAAACGATGGCGCCGTGCTGACCGTGACCGGCCAGTATCTCGATAGCGTCAACGTGCCGCCGCCGGCGCTGCTGCCGGCACTGTGGGCCCCCGTTGGCCTGCGCTACCACGCGCTGCACCATCTGCTGCCCGGCGTTCCCTATCATGCGCTGGGTGAGGCGCATCGCCGGTTGAAGGCGGCGATGCCGCCCGAATCGGCCTATCACCAGGCGAGTTATCCGGGGCTGCCGGGGCTCCTGGTCCGTCTGGTGCGCGACGCCGGCTAGCGCTCTGCGCTGAGCATCTGGCTGCGGCGGTCGGGATTGGTGGCGACCAGTGTCATCGGCGGTGTGCCGCTTTCGACCCAGCGGTCGATCTCGGCGAACCAGTCGACGTCGACTGGTGCGTCACCGCCGCGGCAGTGGAGCATCCCCGGCACCATGAACAGCCGGTAGAAGCTGTCGGCGCCGGGCGTCGCAGCCTGCACCGCCTTGAAATATTCGATGCTCAGGCCGGGCGGGATCGCCGGATCGTTCCAGCCGTGAAAGCCGATCAGCTTGCCGCCGCGCGCCTTGAAGGCCCGCAGATCGGGGTTGTCGGCGTCGAGTGTCGCGCCCCAGCGCTTGTAACCGGCAACGATATCGGCCTCGGTCAGCGTCCGCAGGTCGAACTTGGGGTCGTCCTTGACCAGAAACGCGAAGAAATTCCACGCGAAGCCGCGGCCCTGTGCATCGCGGACATCGCCGGGGTCAGCGGCGACGCCCCAATCGGCCCAGCTGCCCGGCTGCGCCTCGGCGCCCGGCACCAACCCCGGGAAATGCCGCCCGGTTACCGGGTCGGTGCGGCCGGCGTAGATCATCCGCGCGGTTTCGACCTGCGCCGGAGTAAGGCAGCTGACACTGTCGTTGCCCGCGCAGGCGCTCGCGCCGGGATCGAAGCGGCAGGCCCGGGCATCGGCGACATAGGTGCCACCGCCGCAGGCCTTCAGCGCCGCCGCCTGCAACGCGGGCAGCTTGGCAGGTGGCAGCGCCCGCGCCGACACCAGCGACTGTTTGAGCATCGCGCCCATGTTGCCGATCAGCCGCGTCCACGGCCATGCCGGGGCGCCGGCGACGATGCCGTCGAAATCCTGCGGAAAGCGCTGCGCGGTCATCAGCGCCTCGCGGCCGCCATCCGAACAGCCGACGAAATAGCGGCGTTTCGGTGCTGCGCCATAGGCAGCGAGCACGGCGCTGGCGACATCGGTGGTGGTCTTGACCGCGCGCCAGCCGAAATCGGTGACCTTTTCGGGGTGGCCGAGCGCCCATTTCGCCGATTCGCCATCCTCGTCCTGGTGGCCGTCATCGGTGCCGGCGGCGGCATAGCCCTTGGCAGCAGCGGTCGCCAGCGAGCCCCAGGGGATCTGCCCGGCAAAGCCGCCATTGCCGACCTGGACGAATTTGCCGTTCCACGCTGCCGCTTGCGGGATCAGCACGGCAATCCGAACATCGGAATCGCCGCTTGGCCGCGCGGTCAGCAGCACCTGACACGCCGGCGCGGGCAGGGTGACGGCCTTGCCATAGGCCGTCAGGCTGGTGACCGTGCTGATGCCGGTGACAGTCGCGCCCGGGATGGTGGCGCCGGCGAGACTGTCACACCCCGCCGCCACCGCCGGGGACGCCGTCCCCAGCAGCAGCGCGGCGACCACCCCGCGCATGGCTCAGGCCGCGGCGCTGGCATTGAACGGCTTGTCCTTGTCGGGGCGCAGATCGCCGGGCAGGCCAAGCACGCGCTCGGCGATGATGTTGCGCAGGATTTCGTCGGTGCCGCCGGCGATGCGCAGGCCCGCCGCGCCGAGGTAGCTGCCCTGCAGCTTGGCGATTTCGGGGTCGGCAGCGTCGCCAGTGACGAAGCCGTCGCCGCCGGCCAAGTCGAGCGCAAAGCTCGCCATGTCCTGCATCGTCTTGGCAACGACGACCTTGGCGATCGACTGTTCGGGGCCGGGGATCTGGCCCTTCGACAGCGCCGACAGCGCCCGCATCTGGGTCAGCTTGATACCCTGGTCGTTGATATAGCTTTGCGCAATGCGCTGGCGGACGTCGCCGGCTTCGATTGCCGGACCGCCGGCAGGCGCCTCGACGCCGCGCGCCAGCTTCATCAGCGTTTCATAGCCTGGCGCGTGGCGCGGCTTGCCGCCCACGGCGAGGCGTTCGTGCATCAGCGTCGTCAGCGCGACCTTCCAGCCGTCACCGACGGCGCCCAACCGGTGCGTATCCTTGACGCGGACGCCGGTGAAGAACACCTCGTTGAAATCGCTGCACCCGACATTTGCTTGATGCCGCGGACCTCCATGCCCGGTGCCTTCATGTCGACGATGAACATCGTCAGGCCCTTGTGCTTGGGAACGCTCGGGTCGGTTCGGCAGACGACGATGCCGAAATCCGATGCATGGGCAAAGCTGGTCCAGACCTTCTGGCCGTCGATGATCCAGTCGTCACCGTCCTTGACCGCCTTGGTGCGGATGCCGGCGAGATCGGATCCGGCGGCGGGTTCGGAGAACAGCTGGCACCAGACTTCCTCACCCAGCAGCGCCTTGGGCACATAGCGCTGGACGACTTCGGGGTTGCCATGGGTGAAGACGGTCGGGATGCACATGCCGAGCCCGATCGAATACAGCCCGGCCGGCGCATGGTAGCGGCCTTCTTCCTGGCCATAGATGATCGAGTGCATCGGGGTCAGGCCCTGGCCGCCCATCGCCTTCGGCCAGGTGATGCCGGTATAGCCGGCGGCGTGCTTCTTCGCCTGCCAGGCCTTTGAGCGGCGGATGAATTCGTCGAGCTTCCACGGGGTGGTGGGCGGCTCGCGGTATTCGGCGGCATTGTCGGCCAGCCAGCTGCGGACCTGCTCGCGATAGGCAGCTTCGATCTCGGTGTCGTTGAAATCCATTTGCGATCCCCTTGATGCTGGGCGGAGCTTGCTCCGAAATGCGCTGGTTTACGCTGCGGCGCGGTTACGCAGCGTCGTTGCTTATGCGGCTGCGCGGTTGCGCAACTCGAGCGCGCGGACCAGCCGGTCCGCCCACCAGCCGCGCGCGCCGATCGTCGCCGCCAGCGCGCGGGCGCGGCGGTAATAGAATTGGCAGTCGCTTTCCCAGGTGAAGCCGATGCCGCCATGGAGCTGCACGGCTTCCTCGGCACAGAAGGCCACCGCGTCGAGGCTGGCGACGCGCGCCGCCGCCGCCGCTTGACGTAGCTCGCCGCCGTCCGAGCCGATCATCGCGACACCATGGAGCGCATGGGCGCGCGCCAGTTCGATCTTGATGAACATGTCGGCGCACTTGTGCTTAACGCCCTGGTAGCGGCCGATGGTCTGGCCGAAGGCGACGCGGGTCTTGGCATATTCGACAGTCATGGTCATGGCGGACGACGCGGTGCCGATGGCTTCATAGGCGAGGATGACCGCGGCGCGATCGAGCCAGGCCTCATAGGCGGCGGCGTCACCCAACGGCTCGGCAGCGAAGCCGTTCAACGTCAGCTTGCCGTGGCGGCGGACGAGATCGAGGGTTTCGACGGATTCAACGTGCGCGTCTTTCAGGTCGACCAACCACAGCGACGCGCCATCGGCGCCGGCGGCAGCAACGATGGCGAGGTGCGCGCCGGGCAGGTCGGCGACCGGCGACTTGACGCCGTGCAGCTTGCCATCGGCCGCCTTGACCGCCAGCGCCACCGGGTTGACCGCGCCGGGTTCATTGGTGGCGACGACGGCGATGATGCTGCCGTCGGCTATGCCGGGCAGCCAGCGCGCCTGCTGGGCCTCGCTGCCGGCCATTATCAGCGCTTCGGTGGCGAGCAGCACGCTGACCAGTGGCACGGTGGCGAGATGCGCGCCGGCGGCTTCGGCGAGCTGGCAGGTTTCCTCCGCCGACAGGCCGAGCCCGCCATGCGCCTCGGGAACGCGCGCCGCAGTCCAGCCGAGGCCGGCGATTTCGCTCCACAGCGCGGCGTCGAAGTCTGGCGCGTCCTTGGCCATCGCGGCGCGGGCGGCGGTGGTGCCGGCGTTGTTGGCGAACAGCTTGCGCGCCTGGTCGCCCAGCGCCTTGGCATCGTCGGAAAAATCGAAATTCACGCGGTCACTCCCCAGTGCTTCGGGAGCGACTTTACGCTAACGTCAACCGCATTCAACCTCGCACTTCCGCCTACCAGGGCAATTCCTTGCCGGTGTAATCGAGGTAGCGATGCGCCTTGCCGTGCGGCGTCTCGACAACATCAGCGAGGCCCGCAACGCTGGTCGCCACACCGATGTCGGCGCCGTCGCCGCCCATGTCGGTCTTTACCCAGCCGGGGTGGAGGTTGAGCAGGGTGATGTCGCGGTCCTTGACATCATTGGCCCAGAAACCGCGGGCAATGGTGTTGAGCGACGCCTTCGACGCGCGATACAGGTCCATCGTGCCATGGGTGTTGAGCGCCACCGAGCCGAGGATCGAGGTCATCAGCGCGATGGTACCGCCATCGGCGATTCGCGGTAGCAAGGTTCGCGCGACGCGGATCGGCGCGATGGCATTGGTGATCATCAGCGCAGCGATTTCGTCGGGTGTGACGAGGTCGGTCGAGCCATGGCGCGGGCCATAGGTGCCGGCGTTGACGAAGACGAGATCGAACTTGTCGTCGCCCAGCGCCGCATCGAGCGCCGCGACACTATCGTGATGATCGATATCGACATGGGCGATGGTGATCCTGCCACCCGAGGCCGCCGCCGCCGTTTCGAGCGCCGGTGCGGGGCCGCGCGCCGTGGCGGTGACCTGCCAGCCGCGGCCTGCAAATTCCTGCGCGAGGCCAAGGCCGAGGCCGCGCGAGGCACCGATGATGATAGCGGATTTGGGCATGCTAACTCTCCGATCGCGGGGAACAGGCGTTATTTCTTGAATAGCGCGTCGGCGGCCGATTTGAAGGCCGCGGCCGCCCCGCGTTTTGCCTCGGTACGGACAAGCTCGGCTTTCAGCGCGGCGATACGGTCGTCGAGTTCGGCGACCGACAGCTTGTCGAGGTCCTCGCGGGCAAGATCGGCGAGCAAGTCGGACTTGCGCTTGGGCAGGGCTTCATCTTCGAACATGGCGCCAGCGTGGGTCGCGGCGCGCGCGCCGTCAAGCATCGCATCGGTGCTGTCGAACGCGAAACGGCCGGCCCCGGGATCGGGACCGGCCGTTCGTTATGCGGCGCGTGTGACGTCGTGTGTCAGGCGGCAACCACGGCGCGGCGGCGGCGCGCGGCGGCGCCGACCAGGCCGAAGCCGGCGATCAGCATGGCCCAGCTCGCCGTTTCGGGGACGGCGCCATAAGTCAGCTGGCTGAGACCGAAGATCCAGTTGCCGCCACCACCGGTGGCGTTGTCGAACACCACCCGGCTGACGCCCGAGCCGCCGAAGCTGAAGTTGGCGAGGGCGCCCGATGTATCGACCGCGATGCTGCCGATCAGCACATTGCCGATGTCGTAGAAGGACGCCGACGAACCATTGCCGGCGCCGTAGTTGTTGAAGCCGAACGAAATCCCGCTGGACGGCGCGGCGAAGTCGATGATCAACTGGTTCGCCGTGGGATAACCGTCGGTGCCGGCGCCGAAGACGCCGGAGTTATTGAGCGAAAGGACGGTGTCCAGAAAGCCGTAACCGATGATCGGTGCAGTCGCCAGCGACGGCCCGCCGGACAGCGAGAAGGTCAGCCCGGCGAACTGGCTGGTGACGATGGTGCCTTCGGCCTGCGCCGAAAAATCGATCGTGACGGCCGTCGCTGGCGCGGCGGCGATGGTTCCGAACAACAAAAGCGTGGCGCCCGCGGCGCGAAGTGACATGATCATCGATATTTCCCCTGCTTAGCCCTGTTAAGCCGCTTTTCCTTATACTGATTCTTAGGAATTCATACCCCTTTGGGGGTAGGTCGACATGAACCCCGCGCAACATAGGGCACCGCCCGATCACGTTGCGCGAACCCTGCTAGGCTTGCACCATTGACCCGGTGGCGCAGCGTGCCAGAGTTGGCGAATGACCATTCCCGACACCATGACCGCTATCGATCCAGCCGCTGCCGGCGGCCCCGAAGTCCTGCAACCGGTGGCGCGTCCGGTGCCGCAAGCGCGCGCCGGCGAGGTGCTCGTCAAGGTCGCCGCGGCCGGGGTCAACCGCCCCGACGTGCTGCAGCGCCTGGGGCTGTACCCAATGCCGCCCGGCACGCCGACGATTCCGGGCCTGGAGATCGCCGGCACCGTGGTAGCGCTGGGTGACGGTGTCGAACGCTGGCGCATCGGCGACAATGTCTGCGCGCTGGTCGCCGGCGGTGGCTATGCAGAATATTGCACGGCGCCCGCCGGCCAGTGCCTGCCAGTGCCCGCCGGCATGGCGATGACCGATGCCGCCGGCCTGCCCGAAACCTGGTTCACCGTCTGGTCGAATGTCATGGATCGCGGCCATGCCCGGCCCGGCGAGACGATGCTTGTTCATGGCGGCACCAGCGGCATCGGGGTGACGGCAATCCAGCTCGGCAAGGCGCTGGGGCTGAAAATCATCGTCACCGCCGGCAGCGCCGATAAATGCGCCGCGGCGCTGGCGCTGGGGGCGGCGCATGCCATCGACTACAAGCGCCAAGATTTCGTCGCCGAAGTGGCGCGGATCACCGATGGCAAGGGTGTCAACCTGGTGCTCGACATGGTCGGCGGTGATTATGTGCCGCGCAACATCCAGTGTCTGGCGGACGATGGCCGCCACGTCTCGATCGCCTTCCAGCGCGGGCCCAAGGCGGATCTCGATCTCGTCGCGGTGATGCGCAAGCGGCTGACCCTCACCGGATCGATGCTGCGGCCGCGCCCGATCGCGTTCAAGGCGGCGATCGCC
>JANOCM010000049.1:0-3397 GCA_031412175.1 Alphaproteobacteria bacterium | reverse complement strand
CACGTCGCCGCCGCTCGCTCGCTGCCTGACTCTCGACGCACGCGCCCATGCATCGAAAGGACCAACGATGACTCGCATCAGACGCCCTCTGACGATCGACGGTACCGCCGGCGACGACGTGCTGTTCGCGCCGCTGGACCGCGCAGCAACGATCTTTGGACGCGGCGGCAATGACATGATCCGCGGCTCGCTGCAGGCCGACACCCTCGACGGCGGCGACGGCGACGATACGATTTTCGATTCGGCCAACGACGGCCGGATTGGCATCTTCGCCAACGACGTCGACACCCTGCTCGGGGGCAGAGGCAACGACCGGCTGGTGTCCACTGGCGGCGCCGATTTCCTCGACGGCGGCGCCGGCATCGATTTTGCACAGGTCTCGACGCGCTTCTTCGGCGGCGCCATCACCGCGGCCGGCAGCAGCGACATCGGTGGCACGCTGACGCTTTCGACTGGGCTGCGGCTCACCGGCATCGAAAACCTTGCGCTTGCGCTCGGTAATGCCGGCGACCGCGTCTCGACCGGATCGAGCGCCGACACGGTCAATGCCGGCGACGGCGCCGATGCGATCTTTACGCTCGGTGGCAACGACATCGTGTTCGGTGAAGGCGGGGACGATATCCTCGACGGCGGCGCCGGCAATGATCGGCTGCTCGGCGGCGGCGGGCTCGACCAGCTCATCGGCGGTGCCGGCGCCGACATCTTTGTCCTTGATCAGTTCGGTTCCAGCCTCGCCGATCCGGCTGGGCCGGGCCTTGACCGGATCCTAGACTTCAACATTGCCGACGGTGACCGCTTTGACGCGACCCTGGTGCTCGAATTCGGCGATGGCGGCCAGGCACTGGTTGCCGATCCCTTCGCAGCAGGCTTTGCCCGGATCAGCGACACCGCCGAAGGCGCCCTTGTCGAGCGCGTCATCGATCGCCAGGGGACCTTCAACCCCGACGGGTCGTTCGACGGCATCGGTACCTTTGCGCCAAGCGTGCTGTTCGTCGGCGTCAGTGTCGCCCAGCTCGGCCCCGACTTCCTGATCTGATCAGGAAGCTGCTCCGGCCCGGACGCACCCCTCAAGTCCGGGCCGGAGCGGCAACACCGCCCAGATGGGCGCCCCACACCGAATATCGTCCGCTCGGCCGTTCAAAAATTTCGGCGGCCGAGGGCTGTAAAGCTGGCCGGAGCCCTT
Organism: Alphaproteobacteria bacterium; assembly: GCA_031412175.1. GTDB lineage: Bacteria > Pseudomonadota > Alphaproteobacteria > Sphingomonadales > Sphingomonadaceae > Sandarakinorhabdus. Next base: position 2,214 of record JANOCM010000049.1, on the reverse strand, counting down.
TTCAACACAGGAGAACCACCATGAACAACTGCGCCCGACTGATGCCAAAGTCGACCTTTCTTGCCGCCGCAATCGCCATCGCCGCCGCAGCGCCCGCGGCAGCAGCCACCTTCCGTTTCGATACGGATCCATTCGCTGGTACCAGCGTCCTCGCCACCCCCGGACGGCAGTTCGTCGGAAACGAGGCTTTCATCCCGACCTTCAATTTCGCCAATGATGTCATCTCGATCGATCCGGCCGCCTTTGGTATCACGTCGTCGGTCAACTTCTACAATGGCCTCGCTGCCAACCTCCCGGCAGGTGGTGCCAACTTCATCATCCTGCAGGATATCGACGCCGACGGTATCGCCGCCAACGGTATCTTGAACAATGCCGGCCTGTCGGCCAACCTCATCGCGGCGCAATTCACCGAGCCGACCGCTGGCTTCTTAGTTTATTTCAACAGCGTCCTCAACCTCAACCGGCTGGTATTTTCGCCCGATCTCAGTTCGCCTCTTTCCGATCTCAAGATCGTCGCACGCTTTACCGGCCCGACCGGCCTTGCAGCAGCCGACGCACTGCCGCGGTTCACTGCAGACAACTTCACGGCAGCCGTTCCCGAGCCTTCGAGCTGGGCAATGCTGATTACCGGCTTTGCCTTGGCAGGGCTTTCGATGCGCCGCCGGTCAAAGACGGCCTTCGCGGCCTGACAAGCACCCATGTCAGCCTATCGAGACATTCAGGTCCGTTGCTGTTCGACTAACGCGATGCGCTTTTGTCCTGTCCTCGATCTGGTCGAGATTTCGCCCGGAGCGCGGCTGCCGCCGAGGCTTTATCTCAAATTCGTGCCTCAATGACGAAAATGAGTTGATTACCGACACCCGGCGCGAAGCTGAGCGCGTAGCGAGATCACAACGTCGGCATGGGTTGCAGCAGCGAGTCGGAAAACCCCAAGGCGGTTTCAAATGCCGACGTTGTTGATCCTGTGCAGGCTTTGACGATGGGCCACAAAGGCAGCAGAGGACGCCGCTACGCCAAACTTTTAACGCTGTTCTCGGCGCGGCAGGAGTTCCACTTTTCGAGGCACGCCGGATTGGGCGCAGGGCGCGATCCATATGTCGAACAACCCCGGCTCGGAGATTTCCAGGTTGTGAATTCCCACGAAGGTCAGGTCATGGCGCGTAAGCGTGAACTGCGCCAATGCCGTCTCGCCAGCCGCCAAATTGCACCGTCGCAAGGCCACCAGCCGGCGGATCGGCTGCGTGACGGACGCACTAACGTCATGCACGTAGAGCTGGACGACTTCCGTCGCGGCAACGCTTCCGGTGTTGGAGACCGTGGCCGACACGGTGATGGTGCCATCCCAGCCCAGCCGCCCGTTGCCGACGTCGGGATCGCCATAGACAATCCGGCTGTAGGTCAGGCCATGGCCGAATGCGAAGTGCGCCGTGTTGGGTGCCGTCCGATAGCGCGCCTTGTAGGGCTGAAGCGGTCCATCCGGCTGGGGGCGGCCGGTCGGCTTGTGGTCGTAATGATAGGGGGCTTGGCCGCTTTCGCGCGGAAAGCTGACCGGCAGGCGCCCCGAAGGGAGATTGCGGCCGACGAGCGTTTCGGCAATGGCGGTACCGGCTGCTGACCCGAGGAACCAGGTGACGAGAATCGCCGGCGCCGCGAGGATCGCCGGGTCGAGCGCCAGCGCGCGGCCGGTGGTCAGCACGATCACTATCGGCTTGCCGGTCGCAGCGATGGCGCGCACCAAGTCGCATTGCGCTGGCGGCACGACGATTTCGGTGCGCGACTGCGCCTCGCCCGACATGGCGGCGGCTTCGCCGATGGCTAGCACCACGACATCGGCGGCGCGCACAGCGGCCACCGCGGCGGCGATGCCGCCGGGCAGTGGGCCTTCGATGTCCGACCCCGGGGTGACGCTGAGCAGTGCAGCATCACGCAGCACCGTGCGCAGCCCGGTGGCGAGATCGACGGCCTGTGCATCGTCGCCATAGACATTCCATGGCCCGATCAGATCGTGAGGCCCAGCGGCGAACGGCCCCACCAGCGCGATGCGCCGGCCGGGGCGCAGCGGCAGGATATCGCCGTCGTTCTTCAGCAGCACGATCGATCGCCGCGCCGATTCGAGCGCCAGGGCGAGATGGTCGCGCCGCCGCATGGCGCGTGCCTCGCGGCCGGGACCCAGGCGGCGGAACGGGTCATCGAGCAAGCCGACTGCGGCCTTGA
>JANOCM010000048.1:0-2919 GCA_031412175.1 Alphaproteobacteria bacterium | reverse complement strand
GCCCAGTCCTTGCCGCTGTTCTACAATTCGCTGACGCCGCTGTCGTCGCAGTTGCATCCGACCCATGGGCTGAAGGCACGCGAAAACCTTGCCTTTGCGCGCGGCACCCATGCCATTCCGATTACCGTCGATGAATTCGCGCTGGCGCAGCGTCATTATCCGATCGTCTTCGGTCTGGGCGAAAACCCCGCACCGCTGGCGCTGATCGGCCTCAACGAAGGCCAGAACCTGTATCTCGACGCCAACAACCAGTGGGAGCCGGGCCAGTATATCCCCGCTTTTGTCCGCCGTTATCCGTTCATGCTCGCCAAGCTGGCGCCCGACAGCACCGACCTGTCATTGTGCTTTGACGACAGTTCGGATTCGATCGTTGCCGGCGAAGGCGATGCGCTGTTCAACGGCCTCGAGCCGACCGACACCACCAAGAACATCCTGTCGTTCTGCGAACAGTTCGAACAGGCCGTGGGCCGCACCCGCGCCTTCATGGACGAACTGACCAAGCTCGACCTGCTGATGGACGGCGAAGTCACCATCCAGCGCGACGATCTGCCCGAACCCGCCGTCTATCGCGGTTTCCGCATGGTTTCCGAAGAAAAGCTGCAGAACCTGCGCGGCGACCAGGCGCGCAAGCTGGTGCAGTCGGGCCTGCTCGGGCTGGTCTATGCCCATCTGTTCTCGCTGTCGCTGATTTCGGGCCTGTTCGAAAAGCAGGTTGCCGCAAGCAAGGCCTGATCCGATCTGCGGTGTGGCCGGCCGGTCCTGCCACACCGCACAAGTCCGTATTACCGCCGGCCGCGTCGCACGTTACACGCGGACGATGCACGACCGCCGGACCTTGCTATGATCGAAACCCCACGCAGCCGCTATTCGACGACGGCGATCACGTTGCACTGGCTGATCGCTGTCATCATCATCGGCAATCTGGCCGGTGGCCTGACCATCGATTTCTGGCTCGACAGCCCCGATCCGGCGATGCGGCAGGCTGGCGGTTTCATCATGGGGCTGCACAAGAGCCTCGGCCTGACCGTCATCGTGCTGACCCTGGTGCGGCTGGCGACACGCATCGCCAGCCCGCCGCCGCCGCTGCCGGCGCACATGACGCCACTGGAACGCCTGCTGGCGCGGGCGACGCACCTGCTGTTCTACGTCCTGATGCTGGCGCTGCCGTTGAGCGGCTGGGCGATGGTTTCGACCGGCAAGCGCATCAATCCGATTCCGTGGTTCGGGCTGTTCGACGTGCCGCCCTTGCCGTTGTCGACCAGCCTCAACGGCCTGTTCCACGAAGGCCATGAGATCATCGGCTTCATCGCCATCGCCACCATCGTGCTGCACGTCGCCGGCGCCTTGAAGCACCAGTATTTCGATCGCGACGACGCTCTCGGCCGGATGCTGCCCTGGCGCCGCGCCGCCCGCTAAGGCCGGCGAACATGAATTCGCGGCAGGAATCGGTAGCTGGGTGCGCCGGTTGTTGACACGATATAGTATTACATTTAGCCAATCTGTGTCGCCCCAACCAAGGTTGCCTTCATGCGTTGTCTGTCGCCTGCCTCGCTATGCTGCCTGTCCATCACTACACTGCTCGCCGGCGTCTCGGCACCGGCTCTGGCTGCCGACGCCGTTGCCGCCGACGCCCCCCAGGATTCGACCCTGCACGGCCCGCCATCGCCGGAAATCGTCGTCACGGCACCCTATGACCGCGACCGCGCCACGCTGCTGTCCGGCATCACGGTGCTGCAGGGCACCGAACTCACTCGGCAGCTGCGATCGACCATCGGTGAAACCCTGTCGCGCCAGGCGGGCGTCAGCTCGACCAACTTTGGCCCCAACGCCTCGCGGCCGATCCTGCGCGGCTTCCAGGGCGAACGCGTCCGCATCCTCACCGACGGCATCGGCAGCTTCGATGTTTCCAACACGTCGGTCGATCATGCGGTGGTCATCAATCCGCAATTCGCCGATCGGATCGAGATCCTGCGCGGGCCGGCGTCCCTGCTTTATGGCTCGTCGGCGATCGGTGGCGTCGTCAACGTCGTCGACAAGCGTATTCCGCGTGAAGTGCCGAGCGAGGCCGTTCATCTCGATGTGCTCGGCACCTATGGGTCCGCTGCCAATGAACGCACCGCTGCCGGGGTAGCTGAATTGCCGCTGACCGACCGTATCGTTGTCCACGCCGATGGCAGCTACTCGCGCACCGATGACTTGAAGATCGGCAGCTTTGTCCTGTCCGGGCCGGCGCGCGCCGCCGCGCTGGCCAGCGAGGCCCCCGCTGCCAATGCGCTTGCCGGCTTGCGCCGCCGCCTGCCGAACACCGCCAGCGAAACCTGGAACGCCGGCGCCGGGATCGCCTTCATCGATGCCGCCGGCGAGCTCGGCATCGGCTATGGTCACTATGACAGCCTGTACGGGGTGCCACCGCGCTACGACACGGCCACCGGCGACGGTGAATTCGTCCGGCTGAAGGTCAAGCAGGATCGCATCGATGTCCGCGGGCAGATCAACGTCAACGGCGATTTCATCGACACGATCAAGGTTCGCGCCGGCTATGCCGACTACCAGCATTCGGAACTTTCCGAAGCGGGTGAGGTCGGCACGACGTTCTTCAACCGCGGCCTCGAAGGCCGGCTGGAAATCAGCCAGGCCAAGCGCGCTATTGGCAATGGCGGCACCTGGCGCGGTGGCAGCGGCGTGCAGGTGTTCACGCGCGATTTCAACGTCGTCGGCGATGAAGCCTTTATCCCGCGCAACCAGAGCAGCCAGATCGGCGTGTTCACGCTGCAGGAATTCGATTTCGGGACTATCAAGGCCGAATTCGCCGGCCGTTATGAAAACGCCAAGGTACGGGCTGCCGTTGGCGATTTCCGCGGTGAACCAGTGTTCGTCGATCGCAGCTTCGACCTGTTCTCGGGCTCGGCCGGTGCCAGC
>JANOCM010000047.1:0-4208 GCA_031412175.1 Alphaproteobacteria bacterium | reverse complement strand
ACTATCCCTATCTGCCCGCGGACCAGTTCTTCGATCGCCGGCATTTCCCCTGGCTCGCCGAGCTCGAGGCGGCGACCCCCGCCATCCGCGCCGAATTGCAGGCGGTGCTCGCCGCCGGCGGCGACGGCTTTGCCCCCTATGTCGCCTATCCGGCCGGCGCGCCGGTCAACCAATGGGCCGAACTCAACCACAATGATGCCTGGGCAGCACAATTCCTCATCGAGCACGGCAAGCCCAACGCGACCTTGCGCGATCGCTGCCCCGAAACCGCTGCCGTGCTCGATCGCCTGCCGCTGTTCGATTGTCCCGGGCGCGGCCCGGTGGCGTTCTTTTCGCTGCTGAAACCGCGCACCCACATCCCGCCGCACACCGGCGCCACCAATATCCGCACCATCGTCCATTTGCCGCTGATCGTGCCGCCGGCGTGCAATTTCCGCGTCGGCAGCGAAACCCGGGCGTGGGTGGCGGGCGAAGCCTTTGCCTTCGACGACACCATCGAGCACGAGGCGATCAACGATTCCGACGAACTGCGCGCCGTGCTGATCATCGACACCTGGAACCCGCACCTGACGCTGGCCGAACGCGACCTGCTGCGTGCCTATGTCGCCGCGCTCGATGCGTCGGCGGCCGGGTTGCAGCCCTTCGACCCGCGCTGACCGGCGGTCGTTTCGCCATCATGTCGTTGTTGCCATCGCGCAACACTGCGTCCCGGAATCGCGTCGGGCCGCGCCAAATGCTTTACATAACAGCCCCCGATAACTGACAAGGCCCTCTAGGCCATAACGGCTGAAGCGGTGCGCTGCTGAGGGGCAGGGTCATTCGTCACAGGAAACGACACCATCCAGGTGGCGTCTGCCCGTGTCGTTCGCCGCAGGATGGTATTTTTTTAGCAAAGGATTTCACTGTGATTTCTGCGAAGACCTCGCTCAATCGCGCGATGCTGAAGGGCGGCACCGCCACCTTCGTGCTCGCCATGCTCACCGCGCCGGTTGCCGGCCTGGCCCAGACGACCACCGCTGCCGCCGCCGCTGCTACCGAAGAAGAAGGCACGATCGTCGTCACCGGCTCGCTGATCAAGAACCCGAACCTGGTCTCGTCGGCACCGATCACGGTGACCACCGCCGAAACCATCGCGCTGAAGGCGTCGAACGTCGCTGAAGAAGTCCTGCGCGACATCCCGGGCATCGTCCCGAGCATCGGTTCGGCCGTCAACAACGGCAACGGCGGCGCTTCGTACGTCGATCTTCGCGGCATCGGCAACCGCCGCAACATCGTCCTGCTCGACGGCAACCGCATCGTCCCGTCGGACGATCTCGGCCGCGTCGATCTGAACAACATCCCGCTCGCCCTTGTCGAGCGCGTCGACGCGCTGACCGGTGCGGCCGTGACCACCTATGGCGCCGACGCCATCTCGGGTGTCGTCAACTTCATCACCAAGAAGGAATTCTCGGGCGTCGACCTGCAGCTGTCGAACGGCCTGACGGAGCGTGGCGATGGCCAGCGTTTCCGCGCCGATCTGACCATTGGCGGCAACTTCGCCGATGGCCGCGGCAACGCGACGCTGTCGGTCGGTTACCAGAAGTCGGATGCCGTCTATCAGGGCGCCCGCGATTTCTCGATCGACAACCTCAGCTCGTACACCGGCGGCGCCGGCGGTTCGGGCACGGCGGTACCGTCGCGTTTTTCGGGCACCCGCCCGCAGATTGGCGGCGCAATCAACACGCTGTCGCCGTTCACCCAGACCGGCACGATCCCCAACCCAAAGTTTGATGCAACAAAGCCGGTCACGTCGTCCAACTTCCCCACCATTCCGGTGCTCGCACCTGTACCGGGAGGCCTGCCCAACGGCGGCGTGAAGCAGATCAACAATGCGACCGGTTTCACCAACGCATTCACGCCGGGCGCTGCGTCGACTTCGTCGGGCTTCACCGGCACGCAGTTCAATGCGTTCAACTTCAATCCGTACAATATCTTCCAGACGCCGTTCAAGCGCTTCAACATCTTCGCCCAGGCGAAGTATGCGGTCACCGATGCGGTTGAATTCTACACGCGCGGCATGTTCTCCAAGAACACCGTCGAAACCATCATCGCGCCCTCGGGCTCGTTCGGTGCCGCGGTCAACATCCCGCTCAGCAACCCGTTCCTGCCGGCCGGCCTCCGCAACCAGTTCTGCGCCTTCAACGTCGCGCCGACGGTCACCGGTCAGAACGCTGCCGGCGCCACCGTGTCGGGCCAGGCCACCTATGTGCCGCGCTACACCCCGGAAGAGTGCGCCAAGGGTGCAGCCGGCGGCTCGGCGACCAGCAACGTGCTGTTCACCGATCCCGTCACCGGCATCCAGAGTGTCGTGCAGCGCACCAGCACGACGCCTTCGGTGTTCGGCACCAACCTCAATGGCACGCCGGGCACCGGCACGCTCAACCGCCGCACCACGGAGCTTGGTCCGCGTACGAGCACTTTCACCACGACGGTATTCGATTATCGCGCCGGCCTGCGTGGCAAGCTGACCGATTCGATCGATTGGGACCTGAACGGCAGCTATGGCGAGAGCGAGAACACCGCGGTCACCGGCGGCTATGTCCAGACCTCGAAGCTGCAGCAGGCGGTTACCGCCACCAACCGCACGACCTGCACCGTCAACACCAACGGTTGCGTGCCCGTCGATGTGTTCGGTCCGGAAGGCTCCATCAATCCGGCGGCTGCCGCATTCCTGCTGACGCAGACCTTCACCACCATCAAGACTTCGCTGGCCCAGGTCCGCGGCGTTCTCAATGGTGATCTCGGCATCGCGTCGCCGGGTGCCACCGATGCCATCGGCTTTGCCGTCGGTGCCGAGTATCGCAAGTACACGGCGCAGCAGCTTGCCGACCAGATCGCCCAGACTGCGGGCCAGTTGGGCGGCGGCGGTGCTGCCACCATCCCGTTCAAGGGCGAATATGACGTCAAGGAAATCTACGGCGAAATCAACGCGCCGCTGATCCAGGACAAGCCCTTCTTCGAGAACCTGACCCTCGAAGCCGGCGCGCGCTATTCGTCCTACAAGGTGAATTCGTCGACCATCGATCCGTCGTACGATGCCTTCACCTGGAAGGCCGGCGGCACCTGGGAAATCGGCTATGGCCTGAAGGTGCGCGGTAACTACTCGCGCGCTGTCCGCGCCCCGACGATCAACGAACTGTTCCAGCCGCCGGTGACCGGCCTGACCAACCTCGGCACCGATCCCTGCGCCGGCAACGCGCCGACGACCAACGCCAACCTGCGCGCTGTCTGCATCGCGCAGGGTGCACCGGCTGGCGTGATCGGCTCGATCACCAATCCGACCGCCGCCCAGGCGCAGGCCACCACGTCGGGCAGCCTCGAGCTGCGTCCGGAAAAGGCCAGCACCTGGACCATCGGTGCGGTGTTCCAGCCCGATTTCGTTCCGGGCCTGGCGCTGACCGTCGACTACTACAACATCAAGGTCACCGATGCGATCTCGACGCCGCTTTCGGGCGATGGCATCGGCGATTGCTTCAACAACCTGTCGGCCGCCAGCGCCACTGCTACGGCTTGCACGGTCATCCGCCGCAACCCGATCACCGGTGGCCTCGACGGCACGCCGGACACCACCCCGGGCCTGTTCCTGCCGCTGTCCAACCTCGGCACGATCAAGACCCGCGGCCTCGACCTGACCGCCACCTACTCGCGTGATCTCGGCTTCACCAAGATCGGCATCTCGGGCAACGCCAACTGGACCTTCAGCCAGAAGTTCCAGGCGACGCCGACGTCGATCGACCGTGAATGCGTCGGGTTCTTCAGCTCGAACTGCGGCTTCACGGGTTCGCTCCAGCCGAAGTTCCAGTCCAACCTGCGCACCACCTTCGGCTTCGACTTCGTCGATGTCTCGGTCAACTGGCGCCACCTGTCGGGCCTGATCCAGGAACCGCAGGACGTCATCGACGGCGGTGCGTTCTTCGAGGCCTTCCGCAAGATCAAGACCTACGATGCCTTCGACCTGAGCGGCCGTTTCAGCGTCACCAAGATGCTGACGATGATCGTCACCGTGAACAACCTGTTCGACCGCAACCCGCCGATCGTCGGCAGCACCGCCGGTTCGACCTCGTTCAACAGCGGCAACACCTTCCCGTCGACCTATGACGCGCTGGGCCGCCGCTACACGGTGCAGGTCGGCCTGAAGTTCTAAGACTTCGGACCACCGCAAAATGCGA
>JANOCM010000046.1:0-4820 GCA_031412175.1 Alphaproteobacteria bacterium | reverse complement strand
CTTCCTGCCGCTGGCCGCCAAGGGCAGTCGCGACGACGGCGTCGACCTGGTGGCCAAATGGCAGCAGCGTCACCCCGACGGCCATTATGTCGCCGATGCCGCGGGGCTGCAGGCGCTGAACCCGGGTGCCAATGGCCCGGTCCTCGGCCTCTTCAACAATGATCATCTCAGCTACGACGCCGATCGCGACCCGGCGAAGGAGCCTGGCATCGTCGACCTGGCGAAGTTTGCCGTCGCCCGCATGCAGGCGGCGACCCGCGGCAAGAAAGGCTATTATCTGATGATCGAGGGCGGCCGCATCGATCACGCCCACCACGCCACCAACCCCTATCGCGCGCTCACCGAGGCGCAGCAATTCTCGCGCGCCGTCGCCGCCGTGCTGGCGTCGGTCAATCTCGACGACACGCTGGTGCTGGTCACCGCCGATCATAGCCATGTCATGACGATCGCCGGCTATCCAGCGCGCGGCAACGATATCCTGGGCTATCTGAAGAATGTCAGCGGCGGCGAATCGGCGGGCAATATGGGCCCGCAGGGCGAAGCGCTCGACGACGAAAAGCGCCCGATGACGACATTGTCCTATGCCAATGGCCCGCGCACCGCGACCGGCCTGTCGCATCTGCTGCCGCCGACCGACAAGAACTACCTCGCCGGCAAGCTCAACGGCACCGACAGCGAAACCCATGGCGGCGAGGATGTCGCGCTGTTCGCCGACGGCCCGCGTGCCAACCTCGTCGGCGGCGTCATCGAACAGAATGTGATCTTCCACATCATGGCGGAAGCGCTCGGCTGGCGCTGAAGCCGGGGTATGATCGGCCGGTGCCGACGGTGCGTCAGCTGAACTGGGACAGGCCGATGGCGACGACGGCGCCGCCGATGATCCCGACGACCAGGCCGACGAGCCATACATAACGGGGCCCGGTCGCCGGCAGCTTGTTTTTCGAAGCCATGCTCGATCCTACCCATTGATCGTGTAAGCCGACCCTATCGTTGGTTAAGCAAGTATCATGCCATTGCCACAATCCTGCCCAAAGTGTTGATATCCGGCGGGCGGCTGTTTTGGCGGTATCGGTGGAGTGTAAACCACGCCGACACTTTGTCATGAACTCTTAAGGGTCATGCGTCGCCATGGTGCCCGGGCGCGTGGCACGGCGCATGGCAACTATATCGTTACTGCCGCGGGATAGATCGCGCTGCGAAAGGTCAGCCCGTCGGGCGGGGCGTTCAGTCCCAGTGCGGTGCGATCGCGCGCCGCCAGTGCCGCCGCCAGGTCGTCGGCCGACCAGCGGCCCTGGCCGACAAGCTTCAGGCAGCCGGTCATCGACCGCACCTGGTGATGGAGGAACGACCGCGCCGCGGTTTCGATGATGACGCGCTCGCCATCGCGGTGCACCGACAAGCTGTCGAGCGTCTTGACCGGCGATGCCGACTGGCAGTGCGCCGATCGGAAGGTGGTGAAATCATGCCGGCCGACGAGCAGTTGTGCCGCCGCGTGCATGGCATCGACATCGAGCGCGCACGGCACCCGCCAGGCAAGGCCTGCCGCCCAGGTTAGCGTTGGCCGGCGGTTGACGATGACATAGCGGTACGACCGCCCGATACAGTCGAAGCGGGCATGGAAATCCGGCGCCGCGACGGCGCAATCGAGGATGGCGATCGGGTGCGGCCGCAGCCCGGCATTGATCGCCTCGCGTAGCCGGAACGGCGTCATCGCGCGCTCGAGGTCGAAATGCGCCACCATCGCATCGGCATGAACGCCGGCATCGGTGCGGCCGGCGCCATGGACGGCGACGCGTTCGCCGGTGATCGCCAGGATCGCGGCCTCGATGCTGCCCTGCACCGACCGGCCACGCGCTTGGCGCTGCCAGCCGACGAAGGGCCGGCCGTCGTATTCGATGGTGACGCGGAACCGCGTTGTCACGAAAGCTGCGTGCCGGGGGCGACCGGCCAGCCGTTGAGCGCATCGCGCGCCGGCATTGCGGGCTTGCCGGCGCGCTGGATGATTGTCGGCTGCAGGACGCCGTCGCCCGTGCCGATGGCGAGGCCGGGGCCGGTGACGCCGGGCGGCAGGTCGCCAGTAGCAGTGTCGGCGGCGAGGATCTTCACGCGCTCGCCAGCGAGTTCGAAAAAGGCACCGGGGGCAGGGTTGTAGGCGCGGACAGCGCGCTCGAGGTCGGCGGCGCCGCGGCTGAAATCGAGGCGCGCCTCGGCCTTGGCGATCTTGGGCGCATGGGTGGCACCGGCGTCAGGCTGCGGCGTGCCCGCCAGCGGCACCCGCAGTGCGGCGACGAGCAATTCCGCGCCCATCGCCGCCAGCTCCGCCGTCAGCGCGCCGGCGGTCTTGCCGGCGGTCGGCGTTGCGGCCTTGGCGATCATCGGCCCGGTGTCGAGCCCCGCCTCCATCTGCATGATCGTGACGCCGGTTTCGGCATCGCCGGCGAGGATGGCGCGCTGGATCGGCGCCGCACCGCGCCAGCGCGGCAGCAGCGACGCGTGGATGTTGATGCAGCCGCGCGCCGGCGCATCGAGCACCGGCTGCGGCAGGATCAGGCCGTAGGCGGCGACGACGGCGACATCGGCGCCGAATGCGGCGAACTTTGCCTGTTCGTCGCCGTCGCGCAGCGTGCGCGGCGTGTGGACCGGGATGCCCAGCGCCTCGGCCGCCAGATGCACCGCCGATTTCTGCAGCGCCTTGCCGCGATTGGCCGGCTGCGGTGCCCGCGTATAGGTGGCGATGACGTCGTGCCCTGCCGCCACCAGCGCCTGCAATGCCGGGACCGCGAAGGGGGGCGTGCCCATGAAGATGATCCGCATGGGCGCTGGCTAGTGCCAAATGCGGGTGATGGGAAGACTATTCCCCCGTCATCCCGGGCTTGACCCGGGACCCAGTTATCTTGGCGCGCGATCGAGAAAAGCTGGGTCCCGGGTCAAGCCCGGGATGACAAAGTGGTTCAGCCGGCGCTGGCGACCACGGTGACCGCGCGGCGGTTCTGCGCCCAGGCGGCTTCGTCGCTGCCGTCGACCGCCGGGCGTTCCTTGCCATAGCTGATCGTCGTCATGCGGCCGGTATCGACGCCCTGCGCGGCGAGGAAGTTCTTCGCCGCGGTCGCGCGGCGATCGCCGAGCGCGAGGTTGTATTCGCGGGTGCCGCGTTCATCGGCATGGCCCTCGACGGTGACGCGCGTCTGCGGATAGCGCGCCAGCCATTCGGCCTGCTTGCCGAGAATGGTGCGGGCTTCCTCGTCGAGTTCGTAGCTGTCGTACTGGAACAGCACATGGTCGGAGCCGGCCTGCGCCGCGAAATCAGCCGCCGAGCCGGGGATGTTGGCATTGCCGACGGTGGCCGGCGGCGGGTTCATCTGGTCGCCCGGGATGCTGACCGGCGGCGGCGTCGGCGTCGTGGCCGATGGCGGCGGCGGCGGCAGGTCCTTCTTCTTGGTGGCGCAGGCCGATACGCCCAGCGCCACGACGGCGATCAGGGGCAGGGTGAGCGAACGCTTGGCCATCATTTACTTCCTTCTCGATACACATGCCCCGCTGGGGGCCTTTCTAACCAGAAACGGAGTTACGGCAACAGCGGAGACACCGTTGCCCGTCAGGGCAACAACGGAGACCACGCCGGGTCCGAACCATCGAGGGGCGTCGGCACCTTGCGCTCGTTCTGTCCCGACAGGTCGACCGACCACAGGTCGACCGGCCCGCCGCGCGCCGACCGGAAGAACAGGATGACCCGGCCATTGGGTGACCAGGTCGGGCCTTCGTCCTGATAGGCATTGGTGAGCAAACGCTCGCCCGAGCCGTCGGGCTTCATCACGCCGATCGAAAATCGCCCGCCGCCGAGCCGGGTGAAGGCGATCAGGTCGCCGCGCGGGCTCCACACCGGTGTCGCGGCGCGGCCGTCGCCGAAGCTGATCCGCTGCTGGCCCGAGCCGTCGCTGTTCATCACGTAAAGCTGCTGGCTGCCGCCGCGATCGCTTTCGAAAACGATGCGGCTGCCGTCGGGCGAATAGCTCGGCGCCGTGTCGATGCCGGCCTGTGTCGTCAGCCGGCTGAGCTTGCGGCTGCCGAGGTCGAGCCGGAAAATGTCGGTATTGCCGCCCGTCGACATCGAGAAAATCAGGTTCGAGCCATCGGGCGAAAACCGCGGCGCAAAGCTCATGTTGGGAAAATCGCCGACCGCCTGCTGGCGGCCGCTGCCGAGCGTATAGAGCCAGACCCGCGGACGGTTGCCCTCGAACGACATGTAGGTGATCGTCTGCTGGTTCGGCGCAAAGCGCGGCGTCAGCACGAGGTTCTGGCCGCTGGTGAGAAACCGGTGGCCGGCGCCATCCTGGTCCATCACCGCGAGCCGCTTGATCCGCTTCGTCTTGCGGCCGGTTTCGGAGACATAGACGATGCGGCTGTCAAAATAGCCGGTTTCGCCGGTCAGCCGCGAATAGACGAGATCGGCGCATTTGTGCGCGGCGCGGCGCCAGCCGGCGGCGGTGGTGACAAAGCCGTTGCGCGCCAGTTCCTCGGCCGAAAACACGTCATAGGCATAGCAGCCAACGGTGATGCCGCCATCGGGGTTGGCGGTAACGGTGCCGGTGACCAGCGCCTGCGCCGCGATCGTCCGCCAGCTGGCGAATTGCGGCCGCAGCACATCGGCGGGGCCGACGGTGGTCGTGAACGCCGCCGGGTCGAGCGGCCGGAACAGCCCGGAGGATTTCAAGTCGTTGGCGATGACCTGCGCCACCTGCGCACCTAGCGCTGCGGTGCTGCCCGCTTCGGTCGTCGCCACCGCCGGCGTCGCGAACGCCGGCACCGCGATCGGCAGCGGC
>JANOCM010000045.1:0-1629 GCA_031412175.1 Alphaproteobacteria bacterium | reverse complement strand
GTCAGGTGCCAGCGCTCGCTGACCGTCTCGCCGGGGTTGAACGGCACGCCGAGCTCGGCGAGTCGGTCGATCGCGGCGGACGCGTGCTCGACGACGAATTCGACGGTTTCGCGGTGGTTGAGCCCGGCGCCGGCCACCATCGTGTCCTCGATATGGCTTTCATAGGTATCGCCGGGTTCGAGCACCGCGGCGATGCCGCCCTGCGCCCAGGCGGTGGACCCGGCGGCGACATCGCCCTTGGCGAGCACCGCGACATTGAAGCGCCCGGCGAGGTTGAGCGCTGCGGTCAGCCCGGCAGCGCCCGAGCCGATGATGACGATATCGAAGGCGCGCGCTTCGGGAGCGGGTCGTTCAGGCATGATTGCGGGTCAGCTCCAGGAACACATCTTCGAGATCGGCTTCCTGCGTCGACACATCGACGACCCCCAGCCCGGCGGCGGCGACGGCGGCGAGCACCTGGCCGGCGTTGCGGGTACGCTTGTCATAGGTCAGCGTCAGGATGCGATCGCCCTTCAATTCGGTGCGAAGTTCGAGGCCGGCGGGGACCTCGGCGAGGTCGCGATCGACGGTGACGATCAGTTTCTTGTCACCGGCGGTCGACAGCAGCACCGAGGTCAGGTCGTTGGCGACGATGGCGCCGTTGTTGACGATGGCGATGCGGTCGCACAGCGCCTCGGCTTCCTCGAGATAATGCGTCGTCAGCACGACGGTGGTGCCGCTGGCGTGGAGCGTGCGGACATAATCCCACAGCTGCTGGCGCAATTCGATGTCGACGCCGGCGGTGGGTTCGTCGAGCACCAGCACCGGCGGGTTGTGGACGAGCGCCTTGGCCACGAGCAGCCGGCGCTTCATGCCGCCCGACAGCGTGCGCGAATAGACATGCGCCTTGTCGGCCAAGTGCACCGCCTCGAGCAATTCCATGCTGCGGCGTTCGGCCTTGGGCACGCCGAACAGCCCGGCCTGCAGCTCCAGCGTCTCGAACGGCGTGAAGAACGCGTCGAACACCAGTTCCTGCGGCACGATGCCGATGCTGCGCTTGGCATTGCGCGGGTGGTCGTCGATGTCGAAGCCCCAGATATCGGCACTGCCGCCGGTCTTGTTGACCAGCCCGGCGAGGATGTTGATCATCGTCGACTTGCCGGCGCCGTTGGGGCCGAGCAGCCCGAACATGCTGCCGCGCGGGATTTCGAGGTCGATACCCTTCAACGCCCGCTTGCCGCCGGCATAGGTTTTTTCAAGGCCGCGGATCGAAATGGCGGAGGGGGTCATGCCAGCGGGATAGACGCCGCGGGCAGGGCGGGCAAGCGCGGCGTCTTGGCCCCCTCCGCCGCCGGAGGGGGCCGATGCCATCAGAAGCGGATCACACCTTCGACGCCGTACAGCCGCGGCAGGCCGCGGATGAAGGTCGGGATGCCGAAGGCGCCGCCGGTGTTGCCGGCATCGAGGACATAGTCCTTGTCGGTCAGGTTGGTGGCATAGCCAAGCAGTTGCCACTTGCCCTTGGGGTCCTGCAAGCCGGCGCGCAAATTGACCAACGTCACCGGGCCCTGGCTGGTGACCGGGTTGTTGGGCAGTTCGAAGAACACGCTCGAGCGATAGGTGACGGTCGGCGTCGCGAAGATTTCGATG
>JANOCM010000044.1:0-5035 GCA_031412175.1 Alphaproteobacteria bacterium | reverse complement strand
AGCGGCGACCAGCGAGTCGAGCAACGGTGTCGCGTTGGCTGGATCCATCTTCCAACTGGCGGGGACAGCGAGGGGGGTGGCCGGAGCGACCGGGTCGGCCGTCAGGGTGAGCGCCAGCGGCACCGGCCCCTGCGTGAAGGTACCGGTCCAGCCGGCCGGCGACGGGCTCCAATGGCCCGCATAGCTGGCGCCGATCGACGGCACGGTGAAGCTCAGGCGATCGCCGGTCTGCTGGATCGCGGCGAGGCCGATGGCCATTGCGCCCTGATCAAGGCTGTCGAGCGTTCCGACCAGGCCGGTGCCTTCCTGCGCCTTCTGGATATGGATCGCGATCCTGAGGTTGGTGCCGGGTGCCGGGGTAAGGGTCCCGCGCCAGTCGCCGATCGCTTGCTGGGCAGCGACGGGGGAGGAGGCGGCGATGGCAATCGAAGCGGCAATGATCATGGTACGCATATTCGTCCCCCGGGGTGACCGCGGGCAAACACCGCCCGACATCGCGCGACCCTTAGCTTCGCGGGGAAGGCGAGCAAACAAAAAGGGCGGCCCGCAAGGACCGCCCTTCGTTGTTCGCGATAGGAAGACTTAGCGCTTCGAGAACTGGAAGCTCTTGCGCGCCTTGGCCTTGCCGTACTTCTTGCGCTCGACAACGCGCGGATCGCGCGTCAGGAAGCCGGCCTGCTTGACCATGGTGCGCAGCGTCGGTTCATAGCGCGTCAAAGCCACCGAAATGCCGTGCTTGACGGCGCCGGCCTGGCCCGAAAGCCCGCCACCGACGACCGTGCACATGACATCGAACTGATCGCGCCGGTCGGTGACGTCAAACGGCTGGTTGATCACCAGTCGCAGTGTCGGACGCGCGAAATACAGTGCCTGGTCGCGACCATTGACGATGATCTTGCCTGTGCCGGGCTTGAGCCAGACGCGCGCGATGGCGTTCTTGCGCTTGCCGGTCGCATAGGCGCGTCCTTGCGCATCGATTTCCTGCGGCCGCAACGGCGCCGGGGGGCCACCGCCGCCGGTGTGAACCGGGCGTTCGGCCGGGGTGTTGGACGTGCCCTGGTTGTAGGAGCCGTCTTGCATGCCGCCGAGATCGGACAGCGATTGACGCGTATCGGACATTAGATCGCAGCCTTTTCAGCGGTAAGCGTTGAATTCTTCCGGTTCATCGCCGCAACGTCGACAACCTCGGGGTTCTGTGCGGTGTGCGGATGCTCTGTACCCTTAAAGACGCGCAGATTGCGCATCTGGGCGCGACCGAGCGGGCCACGCGGCACCATCCGCTCGACCGCCTTGACGAGAACGCGCTCGGGAAAACGCCCTTCCAAGATCTTCGCGGGCGATGTTTCCTTGATGCCGCCGGGGTGGCCGGTATGGCGATAATAGACCTTGTCGGTCGCCTTCTTGCCGGTAAAGCGCACCTTTTCCGCATTGATGACGATGATATTGTCACCGCAATCGACATGAGGCGTATAGCTCGGCTTGTGTTTGCCGCGCAGGCGGTTGGCGATGATCGAGGCGAGCCGGCCGACAACCAGACCTTCGGCATCGATGATCAGCCATTTCTTCTGGACTTCGGCGGGTTTGATCGAAGCGGTCGAGCGCGTCAGCATGAGCTTGTGTCCGGCAAATAAAGAAGCGGCCAGGGTCAGCCCCGGCCGGATGCAACGGCCTATTGCGGAAAGACCGTTTTGCGTCAAGCGATTCCGGGGTTTATCGATGCGGTATCTAGATACCTTATCGCCGAATCTGCCGCGAGATACTGCGATAGCCAATCCCGCAGGCGCGGTACGGCATCGTCGTCGGCGATGAAATCGGCGGTAGGCATCAACGCCCAATCCTGGCCCTCGTCGCCAAACTGCACGGCGGCGATTTCATCTTCGGTCACATGCACCGCAAAAAAATGCGAGAATGACACGCCGTCGCCGAGCCGATACCGCCGTTCATAGTGCAAGCGGTCGGCAGGCAAGCTGATCCCGAATTCCTCGGCAAGTTCACGCAGCACGCATTCGGCAGGGGATTCATGCCCTTCCCGGCCGCCACCTGGCAGATCGATCATACCGGGGAACGGAATCTCGGGTTTGTCGTCACGGCGATAGGCTAGCAGACCGTCGCCACATAGAGCGGCAAGCTTGGCCCCGGCAAATGCTGCGCCATCCCATTTCACGTGGCGCTCGCGTGCGCCTGCAGATGGCCGAGCGCAGTTGACTCCAGCGCCTTGGCGTGTGTCGCCGCCAGCACGACATCGGGCGCGAAGCCCGCGACACGCGCCTCCTCCCATCGCGCCGCGCACAGGCACCAGCGGTCACCTGGCACCAGACCAGGAAAGCCGTATTCGGGGCGCGGCGTCGACAAGTCGTTGCCGGCTGCGGCGCTGAATGCCAGAAATTCGGCCGTGACCTGGGCGCAGACCAGATGCCGGCCATTGTCGCTGGCGTCGGTGTTGCAACATCCGTCGCGCCACCACCCTGTCATCGGCGCTGTCGAACAGACAGCGAGCGGTCCGCCCTGCACGTTGCGCGCCATTGTCACCGCTGGACCGCCCAATGCGCCGCCCAGACGGTCGACGCCACAAGCAAGGCGCCCATCGCCTGGTGCGCAACACCAAGAGGAATGGCAACGCCAGTCAAAACCGTTGCGACCCCGAGCGCGAACTGGGCAACAACCGCGGCAGCCAGCGCCCAGGCGCGCATCCCGGCGCCAGCCTGCCACAACCGCGACGCGATCAGCAACGCCGCCCCGGCAACGATCCATGCCAGCGATCGGTGCAGAAAATGCACGGTGACCGGCGCGTTGACCAGGTCTCCCAAGGTGGTGATAACACCCTCCGGAACCAGGCGGCCGAACATCAGCGGCCAGGTGTCGGAGACATGACCGGCGCGCATTCCGGCAACAAAGGCGCCCCAGATGATCTGCACCAGCAAAAGCACCGCAAACGGCACCACCCAGCGCCGCGGTCGCGCCAGAACGGCGCCATCATCCCTCAGCAGGTCGAGCGCCGTCCAGATGCACCCGGACATGATCGTCAGCGCCGTAACCAGGTGAACGGCCAGCCGCTCGGGCGCCACTTCTGTGCGCCCGACCAGCCCCGACGACACCATCCACCAGCCGATCGTGCCTTGCAGCGCGCCGAGCATCAGCAGCGCCAGCAGTCGCGGTTTATAGCCCTCGGGAATGGCCTTGCGCGTCCAGAACCAGGCAAGCGGCAGCGCATAGGCCAGCCCGATGACACGGCCGAGCAGGCGGTGAACATATTCCCAGAAGAAGATCCCCTGAAATTCAGCCAGCGACATGCCGCGGTTCAGCAATCGATACTGGGACGAGGCTTGATAATCGGCAAACGCCGCCGCCCATTGCGCCGCGCCGATCGGCGGCAAGGTGCCCGAGACGACATCCCAACGCGTGATCGACAGGCCCGATTCGGTCAACCGGGTGATACCGCCGACGACGACCATCGCGAAGACCAGCGCTGCGACGCTGAACAGCCAGGTCGCGATGACGCGCGGCCGGGCATGGCTGCGCGACAGAACGAGCGGGGCGGCAAGACTGGCCATCGCCTCGCTTTAGGCGGCGAGGGCGCCCGCGCCAAGCGCGCGATGGTCGCGGGCAAGACCGCCGACGCCTGCGCCGAGCAACAGCGGTACCCGAAGCGGTGCTCGAATCGGCGCCGAACGCGCTGCCAGCTTCGACGCCCGGGCCAGGCCCCGCGACCGTCCGCTGCGACATTGCCCTGCGCCGCATTGTCGCCGCGCCCCGGCTTGCATCGTGTGATGTGATAATGTATCGCCACAAACATGGCGCAGCGCTTCTCCTCATTCCTCGACAAGTCGGCGATCACCCTGTCGGGGCTTTGCCTGGCGCATTGTCTGGCCGGTGCGCTGCTGCTGACGGTGTTCGCTGCGGGCAGCGAATGGTTCGACCATAATATCCATCTTGTCGGCCTTGCCATCGCCTTGCCATTGGCGGCGCTGGCGCTTTGGCGCGGTGTGGCGGTTCATGGGCAACTCGGGGTCGCGCTGCTCGGCGCGATCGGCATCGGCCTGATGGCGGCATCGCTGTTCATCGGCCATGGCGGACGCGGCGAAATCCTGTTGTCGGTTGCCGGCGTCGTTCTGCTCGGTGGAGCGCATTACTGGAATTTGCGCGCCAGCCGTGCCTAGGCTCGATGGCCGTCGCGATTGCAGCCGCCTTGCAGCCGCGCTGCCAAAGGCCGATATGAGCGGCATGGCAATGCTGCGTGATCATGATCATCGCGACCGTTCGGGCGCCGCTCTCGATGCCGCGGCCCAACGCGCCCTGGTCGGCGCCGGCGAACAATGGACAACGATGCGCGCCGCGGTGTTCTCGGCGCTGGCCGGGTTCGACCGGCCCGCCAGCGCCTATGACGTCACCGAGGCCGTCAGCGCAGCGCAGGGCCGGCGCATCGCTGCCAACAGCGTCTATCGCATCCTCGATCTGTTCGTTGCCAACAATGTCGCGATGCGCGTCGAAAGCGCCAATGCCTATCTCGCCAACGCCCATCCCGATTGCCTGCATGATTGCATTTTCCTGGTCTGTGATGCCTGCGGCCGCGCGACGCACGTCGATGACGACCTGCTGTCGGCGCGCATTCGCGAAACCGCACGCGCTACCGGTTTCCGGCCGGAAAAACCGGTCATCGAAGTGCGCGGGCAATGCGCCAACTGCGCCCCGGCGCCCGGCGCCTCTGGCTGACTGCGCTGATGCGTTCGCATCGACACACAGCGCCAAAACCGCTAACGCTGTCATCAAGTCTCAATAATACCGGGTGACCTTGGTGCCACAAACCCCCAATACCCCGCTTCTCGATACGGTCACGATTCCGGCCGATATGAAGCGGCTTTCCCACGAACAATTGCGCCAGTTGGCGGATGAATTGCGCAGCGAAATGATCGATGTGGTGTCGACGACCGGCGGCCACCTCGGCGCCGGGCTCGGTGTCATCGAGCTGACCGTGGCCTTGCATTATGTTTTCAACACCCCTGCCGACCGCTTGATCTGGGATGTCGGCCACCAGGCC
>JANOCM010000043.1:0-1976 GCA_031412175.1 Alphaproteobacteria bacterium | reverse complement strand
TCGGCCGACAAGATCACCAACGTCGTCAGCGTTTTCAACCAGATGCAGCTTCTGCTCGGCTATGATGCCATCCGTCGCCAGCGCGAATCGCTCGGCGGGCGCGACGTGCTCGTCGAACCCGACATCACCGGCCTGTCGGTGGCTGCCTTCAACCAGTCGGAGCTGGCGATCGAGCGCGGGCGCGCCGCGGCGCAAAAGGTCGGTGACCGCTTGTCGGCACTCGCGGTCGGCGACACCGATTGGGCGGCGTATCTGGCGACCCGCCGCGGCCGCGCCAGCCCGGCACCGATCCGCATCGACAAGGTCGAGGTGGCGACCAATTCCAAGGTGCCGCCCGCCGAAATCCGGGCGCTGGTGCGGACCCGGCCGGGTGATACTCTCGATGGCAAGCGGATGTACGAGGATGTCGCGACCATCTACAAACTCGATGAGTTCGACCGCGTCGACTACCATGTCGATATCGCCGACGGCAGCAACACGCTGGTGCTCAATGCCGAAGGCGCGCGCGGCACGCGGCGCTATTTCCAGACCGGGCTGATCCTTGCCAGCAATTTCGGCAAGACCGCAACGTTCGACCTGGGGATCGGCTACACCGACCGCGATTTTCTGCGCACCGGCGCCGAATGGCGCGGCTTTGTCCGGGTCGGCAACGACGTGCTGCTCGAAACCAGCCTCTACAAACAGTTCGGCCGGTTTTTCGTCGAACCCATCGCCGGCTACCAGCGCTATTCATCGGTGATCACCCAGCAGGGCTCGCAAACCACCAAGGCGGTGTTGCAGGTGTCGCGTGTCGGCGTCGGGATCGATGGCGGGATGCTGTTCGGAAATTGGGGCGAATTGCGCGGTGGCATGCGCTTTGGCGGGCTCAACCCCGGTGACGAGGCGGCGACGATCGGGGTCAACAGCGGCTGGAACACCGATGTCGACTGGCGGGTCGGCTTCACCGTCGACACGCTCGACGCGCTGACCTTCCCGCGCTCGGGGATGTTTGCCCAGGCGCAATATATCGATCATGTCACCGCATTGGGCGGCAAGTTCACCCGCAACAACGTGTCGCTGTTCGTGCAAAAACCGTTCAGCTGGGATCGGACGACCGTCGTGCTCGGTGCGCGGCTGGCGACGACGACCAATGCCGGCAGTGATTTCATCGGCGATTTCCAGCTCGGCGGCTTTCTCAACCTGTCGGGGTTGCAGCGCAATTCGCTGATCGGGCCGCAGCTGCTGTTCGGCCGCGCCGTCGCCTATCACCGGTTGAGCGACAGGGCGCCGATCCTCGACCTGCCCGTCTACCTTGGCGGGTCGATCGAGGTCGGCAACGTCTGGTCGGAACGCGGCGATATCTCGCTCGGCAGCCTGCGCACCGCGGCGAGTGCCTTTGTCGCCGCCGATACGCCGATCGGGCCGTTCTGGCTCGCCTATGGCCTCAGCGGCAGCAACGGCTCGATCTACCTGGTGCTCGGGCGGGTATTCTAGGGCAGTTTCGCCTTGGGAAAACCATCCCAGGCGCTGTCGTAGTCGCTTTGTGCGCGCGCCATCGCCCAGTCGGTAACGCGGTACGGCCAGCAGCTTTCGATCATGAACGCCATGGTGCCGTCGATCTTGTGCGGGGCCAGCGCGGCATCGGTGGCGGCGCGCCAGCTGGCTTCGTCGGGGCCATGCGCGTTCATCATGTTGTGCAGCGACAGCCCGCCGGGCGCAAAGCCGCCGGCCTTGGCATCATAGGCGCCGGTGATCAGCCCCATGGCTTCGGACATCAGGTTGCGGTGGAACCACGGCGGGCGGAACGTGTCTTCGGCAACCATCCAGCGCGGCGGAAAAATGACGAAATCGGCGTTGGCACGGCCGGGGGTGTCGCTGGGGCTGGTCAGCACGGTGAAGATCGACGGGTCGGGGTGATCATAGCTGACCGTGCCGAGGGTGTTGAAGCGGCGCAGGTCGTATTTCACCGGCGCGAGGTTGCCGTGCCAGGCGACGAC
>JANOCM010000042.1:0-1928 GCA_031412175.1 Alphaproteobacteria bacterium | reverse complement strand
TAATAGCCGCCGCCATTGGCGCAGCTGCCCATCGAGATGACGTAGCGCGGCTCCGACATCTGGTCGTAAACGCGGCGCAACGCCGGCGCCATCTTGTTGCACAAGGTGCCGGCGACGATCATCACGTCGGACTGGCGCGGGCTCGCGCGCGGTGCGACGCCAAACCTTTCAAGGTCATAGCGCGGCATGTTAGTGTGCATCATCTCGACCGCGCAGCAGGCGAGGCCAAAGGTCATCCACCACAGCGAGCCGGTCCGCGCCCAGTGGAACAGGTCCTCGGTCGAGGCAACGAGAAAGCCCTTGTCGCTGACTTCCTTGTTGACGTCGGCGAGCCAGGCGTCGCGGTTGCCGGTGGGCAGGGTGAGTCCCCGCGCCTGCTGGTCTTCGGTAAGCGCCTCAGGCACGATCATTCCCATTCCAGCGCTCCGACATGCCAGGCATAGGCGAGGCCGATGGCGAGTTCGCCGAGAAATTCCATCATCGCCCACCATGCCGCCTGCCCGCCCCAGTGCAGCGACACCGCCCAGGGAAACAGGAACGCCGCCTCGAGATCGAAAACGATGAACAGGATGGCGACAAGGTAGAAACGCACGTCGAACTGCGCGCGGCTGTCCGAAAACGCCGGGAAGCCGCTTTCATATTCGCTGAGCTTGATGGTGTCGGGCTTCGACGTGCCGGTGAGTTTCGACACCGCGATCGGCGCGCCGACGAAGATGAAGGCGAACACGATGCCGACCGTCAGGAACAGCAGGATCGGCAGATACTGGTTGGCAATTTCGGACATGGCCGCAAACGGGCTTTCGCTGCTGGAGTCGATCGCTGCGCCTTCTATGCCCGGGGGTGCGCGAGGGCAAGGGCGGTGCGGCGACGAAGCGCCCTGTCACCCCGGCGTAGGCCGGGGCCCATAAACCACAAGCTTGCCGAATTGGGCGCTCGTGTGGGTCAGATCGTGGTGTCGGGGCCCCGGCCAACGCCGGGGTGACGTGACTAAAAACTCAATCCTCATCCTCGGGATAGCTGAACGGATTGGTATCCTTCGGCTTCGTCGGCAGCGGGCCCTTGGGCAGCGGCGCGTCGCGCTCCGCAGCGTTCCACAGGAAACTCGCCATGATGACCGCCGCCTGGCGCAAATCCGCCAGCTTCAGGTGATCGAAGGTATCGACATCGCTGTGGTGCGTCCGGCTCATGTAATCGAGCGGGTCCTGGACGAACTGATACCCCGGCAAGCCGACGCTCTGCAGGAACACATGGTCGGTCCCGCCGGTCTTGCTGCTGACGACGGCGGTGGCGCCCATCCCGGCGAACGGCGCCAGCCAATCGCGGAAGATCGGCGCGACGCCCTGGTTGCCTTCGGTATAGATGCCGCGGATCTTGCCGCTGCCATTGTCCAGATTGAAATAGGCGGCAAGCTCGCCATAGCCGGGTTTCGGCGTGATCGGGAAACTGCGCGGCCAATTGGCATAGGGGCCGAGCTTGGCCCGTGCCGGATCGGTCTCCGCCGGCCGGCTGGCGAGGTGCTGGTCGATATAGGCAAGGCTGCCGAGCAGACCCTGTTCCTCGCCGTTCCACAGCGCAAAGCGGATCGTCCGCTTCGGCTTGACGCCGAGGCTGGCGAGGATGCGCGCCGCCTCCATGACCACTGCCGAGCCGGCGCCATTGTCGCCGGCGCCGTCAGCCGCCACCCAGCTATCGAGATGCGCGCCGGCCATGACATAGCCGGCGCGGGGGTCGCTGCCCGGAATTTCGGCGATGATGTTGTTGGCGCGCGTATCGGCCTCGTGGAACGTGACGCGGCTGTCGATTTCGAGCGTCACGGCGCCCGATTTCGCCAGACGCGCCAGCCGGCGATAATCCTCGGCGGCGAGCTGGAGACCCGGCACCTTGCGCTTGTCGTCGACGCGATAGCCATAGCCTTCGCCCGACACGAG
>JANOCM010000041.1:0-2678 GCA_031412175.1 Alphaproteobacteria bacterium | reverse complement strand
AGGAACTTGCCATAGCCGAACATGGCGACGCCGGCCTTTTTCAGAGCGTCATAATCGGTCGGCGACCCGGTGTAGCCGGCGGGAATGTCGCCCAGCCGTACGAAATTGCTGGAAAAATCGACACCGCCGGTGGCGGCACCGATCAGCGGCATGATCAGGTCGTCGGTCAGGGACGTGACGATGGTGCCGAACGCGGCGCCGATGATCACCGCCACCGCCAGATCGAGGACGTTGCCGCGGGCGATGAATGTCTTGAACTCTTCGAACATGATCCTGCCGACCCCCTATTGAAAATCCTCGCAGCGCATTATGTATGCGCCTGTTCCGGATGTGGTTGTGCCACGCCCGGCGCCGAACCGGAACGGGAATTTTTCGGGGCTGCGCAGCCTGCTGCAACGGAAGGGTAAGGTTACCATGGGACGTATCGCCACTCGCGCCACCCGCATCGCACTGCTCGCCGGTCTCGCCGTCGGGCTGTCGGCCTGCGGCGTCAATTCGATACCCACCAAGGAAGAGGCCGTGAAGGCCAAATGGGGCGATGTCGAGAACCAGTACCAGCGCCGTGCCGACCTGATTCCCAATCTCGTCGCCACGGTGAAGGGCTTTGCCGCCCAGGAAAAGGATGTGCTCGAAAGCGTGACCAAGGCACGCGCCAGCGCCAGCCAGGTCACCGTCGACCCGTCGAAGCTGAGCGATCCGGCGCAGATCGCCGCGTTCGAACAGGCGCAGGGCCAGGTCGGCAGCGCGCTCGGCCGACTGCTCGTGACGGTCGAGAAATATCCCGAACTCAAATCCAACGAAAACTTCCTCCAGCTGCAGTCGCAGCTGGAGGGCACTGAAAACCGCATCACCGTCGCCCGCCGTGACTATAATGGCGCGGTGCAGGACTATAACACCGAAATCCGCACCTTCCCGTCGATGGTTGCGGCCAAGGTGATCTATGGTTCGAAACCGATCGCGCCGTTCAAGGCGACGACCGTCAACGCCAACACGGCGCCGACCGTCGCGTTCTGATGCTGCGGGCCGGCACCGCGGTGCCGGCTCGCTCGTTTCCATAAAGGGACGCTTATCCAATGGTTTCCGGGCGTTTCGACCGGACCGCTGATCGGCCCGCCAGCGTGATGCTGCATCGGGTTGCGCTGCTGCTCGCCCTGTTGTTCGCGATGCTGGCCGTGCCGGCGCTGGCGGCGCCGAGCTTTCCAAAGCTTACCGGCCGCGTGACCGATGCCGCCGGCATCCTGCCCGCCGACACCGTTGCGGCGCTCGATGCGAAGCTCGCCGCACTGGAAAAGACCACCACCACCCAGCTGGTGGTGGCGACGGTGCCCGATCTGCAGGGTCTCGAGATCGACGAATATGGCTATCAGCTCGGCCGCGCCTGGGGAATCGGGCAAAAAGGCACCAACAACGGCGTGCTGCTGATCGTGGCGCCCAACGAGCGCAAGGTGCGCATCGAGGTCGGCTATGGCCAGGAAGGCACGCTGACCGACGCGCTGACGTCGCAGATCATCCGGCGCAACATCATTCCCTATTTCAAGGCCGGCGACATGGCCGGCGGCGTCACCGCGGGCACCGAAGCCTTGCTGCAGTTGCTGGCACTGCCGGCCGACCAGCAGGCCCAGGCGGCAGCCCAGGCGGCAGCGGCGCGCCCGGCCCAGCGCGGCGGCGGCAGCGGTTTCGGCACCATCGTCTGGCTGGTCATCATCGTCATCTGGCTGATCGTGTCGGTGGCGCGCCGCCGCCGCGGGCTGTCGTCGGGTCCGGTCATCCTCTGGGGCCCGGGCATGGGCGGCTGGGGTGGTGGCGGTGGCGGTGGCGGCTGGGGCGGTGGTGGCGGCGGCGGATTCGGCGGCGGCGGCGGCAGTTTCGGCGGCGGCGGCTCGTCGGGGGGCTGGTAGATGCTGTTCAACGATAGCGACCGCGCCCGCATCGGCGAGGCGATTGCCGCCGCGGAAAGCCGCACCGCCGGCGAGATCGTCGTGATCGTATCGAGCGAGCCGCAGCGCTATCCGGCGACGGCGCTGTCGCTGGCGGCGTTGCTGGCGCTGGCATTGCCGTTGCTGGCGCTGTTCGCCGGCTGGTCGCCCGCCACGCTTTTCGCCGACTGGGACGAGGCAGCGCGCGCCAGCAATGCCCGCCATGCGCTCGAAGTCGTCGTTGCGCTGCAGGCGCTGGTCTTTGTCGCTGTGCTGGCGCTGGTGCACTACACAGCGCTGGGCCGGCTGTTGACGCCATCCGGCCTGCGCCGCGATCGTGTGCATCGCGCCGCGCTGACCCAGTTCAAGGCGCGCGGGCTCGAACAGACCATCGGCCGCACCGGCGTGCTGATCTACATCGACGAACCCGAACACATCGCCGAAGTTGTCGCCGACACCGCGATCTTTGCCAAGGTGCCGGCCGATCACTGGGGCGCGACGATCACCGCGCTGACCGATGGCATCAAGGCCGGGCGCGCCGGCGATGGCGTGGTCGCAGCGGTCGGGCTCGCGGGCGGCGTGCTCGCCGAACATTTTCCGCCGTTGCCCGATGACACCAACGAACTGTCGGATCACCTGATCGAGCTTTAGTGCGTCAACCGGGCGCAGCCCCCCGCCGCGCGGTGAACACGAACGCCGGCGGCCAGTTGCGCGGTTCGAACGCCACCGCGACATCGCCGAACGAGCGCCGCAGCTCGCGCA
>JANOCM010000040.1:0-2387 GCA_031412175.1 Alphaproteobacteria bacterium | reverse complement strand
ATCACCAGCGCACCCCCAGCCGCTTGCGGGGCAGTTCGCGGCCGGGCAATTCGGCGAGAATGGCGGCCTGTTCGGCATTGCTCGCCAAAGGCCAGCGCGTGATCTCAGCGACGGTGCGTTTGCAGCCCTCGCACAGGCCCGACCGCGCATCGATGCGGCAGACATTAACGCAGGGCGATCGCAGCGGTGTTTCGGCGGGCATGTCGCCTGTTATGGTGGCGATCACCGCGTTTGTCACCGGCGTCGCGCCGCCTTGATAATCAGATAGAGCAACAATCCGACCGGTCCGGCGACAAATGTCAGCGCCAGGCACGGCAGCAACAGCCAGTGCGGCACCCGCGCGGCCGGTGCATCCTCGGCCTCCCAGCTGCCGATGAACAGGTCGAACGCCAGATAATGCACCCAGCCGGCGAGCAGCGCCTGCGGGCTCGACAGCAGGATGCGCACGCCGGCAAGGCTGTCGAAGCCCGCCCCCGCCGGCAGTCCGTCGCCACCGGCAAGGCCGGTGACCAGCAGGGTGAAGTAGAAACCACAGAGCAGCGCCGCCACGAGCCTTGCGCCTAACACCGCCCGGTCACGACGCAACGGTGCCAATGCCAGCATCACCCAGCCGGCGAGGGCGCCGGCGCTGGCCAGCGAGAACAGCTTTTCCAGGTCCATTGCGCCAAACTGGCGGCTGCGGCGCGTGCGGTCAACCTGCGGCACCGGCACCGGGAACGCTTCGATGGCCGAAACGTTCAGACCCCGTCCCAACCGCAAGAGGTGCCCCATGGCCAAGAAATCCGCTGTCAGCAACGAAGCCCAGCCGCAGTACAAGGTCGATTATCGCGAAATCCAGGCCTTTGGTACGCTCAAGGAGCTGCCGATCGCGCTGGAAGGCAACGCCCGTGGCCAGAGCGTCGCCGCGCTCAACCAGATCCTCGCCGAGACCATGACGATCCGCGACCTCTACAAGAAGCATCACTGGCAGATGTCGGGTGCCACCTTCTACCAGCTGCATCTGCTGCTCGATAAGCATTACGAGGAGCAGGCGGCGCTGGTCGACCTGATCGCCGAACGCATCATGATGCTGGGTGGCATCAGCATCGCCATGGCGCCCGATGTCGCCGAAATGACGACGATTCCGCGCCCGCCCAAGGGCCGCGAGGATGTTCCGTCGCAGCTGGCGCGCCTGCTCGAGGCGCATGAGATCATCCTGCGCGCCGCGCGCGAAGCCGCCGACCAGGCCGATGAAGACGGTGACGATGGCACCAACGACATCCTGGTCAGCAACGTCATCCGCACCGGCGAATCGCAGGTCTGGTTCATCGCCGAGCATCTCGCCGAAACCAACCTGACTCGCCCCAACGCCTGACACGCCCGCGCCGCCGGTGAGCCCAACAGCTTGCCGGCGGCGATTCGGCGCGCTGCGGTTTTGCTGGTAAATTCGCCCGAGTCGCCCCGCCGTCGGCGACAGAACCGGGGGTATCGTGGCAATCAAGGCGGTGCAGGCCGTTATCGCGCAACAGGCAGCCGAAGTCGTAGCACTCTATCGCCGCGGCGAGTTCTGGGTCGCCGTGCGCACACCGGCAGCGCTGAAGCGCCGCTCGCAGGCCATTGAGATGGTGCGCGGTCACAATGAAGCCAACGCGTTCGTTTCGAGCGGCTCCCTGGGCGCCAATGTCCTGTGGTGCGCGCCGGGCTATGATCGCTACCGTCCGGCCATGCTCGATTTCCTGCGCGCTTCGGGGCATGCGATCACCGCAACCGATCTCGAACATTTCGACGTCGATCACGCCTTCCACAGCAGCGCTGCCCTGGCCCGCGCCGACCTCTACGGCGCCGATGCCGGGTTCATGCGGATGAACCTGATCGGCCGCGGCCCGAACCGCACGTTCGGCGCCGGCATCGAGCGACGCCAGACGCACCGCATCTTCAGCCACAAGGACTATTGCGAAGGCAATCTGGGCGACGTGCTCAAGGCCAGCAATTTCAGCCCGAGCGGCTTGTGTAGGGACCCTTGGCGGATGATGGCGGCGGGAGTCGATTATCTGTGCGGCAACGGGCTGATTGCCAAATCGGTTAAACCGACGCTCTACAATGCCGGGCTGAAGGAATATTTCGCCGACCAGCAGGCGAGCGCCGAATCCTATGCGCGCGAGACCGGCCAGCTTTGACCCGCGGGCCTGCTACCGCTTCACGAAACCATGGCCGTCACTTCGATCTCGATCCGCATCGCCGGGTCGATCAGCCCGGCGACGACCATCGTCGACGCCGGCGGATTGGCGCCGAACGCGGCGCGCAGCTGCGGCCAGCAGCGCTCGAAATCACTGCGTTCGGGTGCATAATAGGTGACGCGGACGACATCGGCAAAGCTGGAACCCGCTTCGGCCAGCGCCGCCGCGATG
>JANOCM010000039.1:0-1844 GCA_031412175.1 Alphaproteobacteria bacterium | reverse complement strand
TCGAGCG
The DNA here is from genome assembly GCA_031412175.1 of Alphaproteobacteria bacterium. Lineage (GTDB taxonomy): Bacteria > Pseudomonadota > Alphaproteobacteria > Sphingomonadales > Sphingomonadaceae > Sandarakinorhabdus. Next base: position 1,837 of record JANOCM010000039.1, on the reverse strand, counting down.
GCCGGAACAGCCCGGAGGATTTCAAGTCGTTGGCGATGACCTGCGCCACCTGCGCACCTAGCGCTGCGGTGCTGCCCGCTTCGGTCGTCGCCACCGCCGGCGTCGCGAACGCCGGCACCGCGATCGGCAGCGGCTGGGCGATGCCCGAATTGATATCGACCCGGATGGGTGCGGCGTTGGCCGATGTGGTGAGGGCGAGGGCGGCGAGGAACATGATACGCATGGAGTGGTCCTTAGCAGGCCGAAGGCGGGACATTCTACCCCTGAAGGTTCGTCACGACGTCCATATCACCCGTCATCCCCGCGAAGGCGGGGATCCATCGCCTGCCCGTCGATACGCGCGGGTATCGCCGACAGCGCTTCGAACCCAAGCATCGAAACCGCTAGATCGTCCCACCCCGGGTTGCCCGCCTCGATCAGCCGTATCTTCCAATCGCGGTTCCATTTCTTCAGCTGCTTCTCGCGTGCGATTCCAAGCGCAATGTCGGCGAATTGCTCCATCCAGACGAGGCGCTTGATGTCATGTTCGCGACTGAAGCCGGGGAGCAACCCGAGCCGGTGCTCTGAAACGCGCCGCATGAGGTCACTGGTGACGCCGATGTACAGTGCGCCCTGGCGACGGTTGGCGAGGATGTAGACGAAGCCGCCCCGATCCACGTTTGCACTCAGCCCCGACAGCCGGGCGATGGATCCCCGCCTGCGCGGGGATGACGGCAAGGTGGGTTCTCCGGTCCCGGCATCACGTCATGCTCTCCGGATCGAAATTGATCTCCACCGATCGCCACAAGTCATACAGTTTCGGCGGCAGTTTCAGCGGTGAACAGCGCAGCACAGCGCGGACGGCAGTATCCTTGAAGGCGCGGGCGTAATCGGCGTTGCCCACCGTCGCGCCGGTCTGGCTGACGACGCTCGGCGTGCCGATGACCGCGCCGTCGCGGGTGAAATCGGCGCGGATCACCACCGTCATCTTGCGGACATCGGCACCGCCGATCGGCGGGTTCCAGCATGGCGCCACCTGCGCCTGGATCGCCTGCGCCAGCGTCGCCGCGGCGCGCGGGTCGATGGTCGCCTTCTTCGGCTGCGCCGCCGCGATCTGGGTCGCCAGCGCCGAGGTGTCGAGCGGCTTGACCCTGGCCTTGGGCAGCGCCTTGTCGATCAGGCTGTCGAGCGTCGACATATCGAGCGGCTTCGGTGCCGGTTTGGCCTTTTCCGGCGCCGGCTTTTTCGGCGGCTCGGGCTTCGGATCGGGCTTTACCTCGGGGGGCGGCACCGCGTCGGTCGGTGGCGCCGGTGTCGGCTCGGGCGGTGCCGGCTCGGCGGGCGCCGGCGCTGCGGTCTCCTGCGGCACTGCCTCGATCGATGGCTTCGGCGCTTCGGTCACCCGCGGCGCATCGGCGATATCGACGAATTCCACCGGAATCATCTCGTCGGCCGGTTCCAGCGGCGCTTGGCTCCACTGCCAGCCGATGCTCAGTGCGGCGAACAGCGCGATGTGCGCGACGCCGGCAACGAGCAGCGACTTGTTTTCCGACGTCACTTGCCCCGCTTCTCCGGGCGGCTGTCGCTGACCAGCGCGACCTTCTTGAAGCCCGCCGACGACACTTCGCCGACGATTTCCATGACCCGGCCATAATCGAGCCCGCGGTCGGCGCGGACATAGACGCGGGCATCGTCCTGCCGCGCGCCGCGGATGGCAGCGAGCTTGGCGGGCAGGGTGGCGGCGGGCACCTTCATCTGGTCGATGAACACCTGTCCCGATGAATCAATGCTGACTTGAATCGGCTTTTCGTCGTTCTTCAGCGCCTTTGCCTTGCTGTCGGGTAGGTCGATCGGCACG
>JANOCM010000038.1:0-12536 GCA_031412175.1 Alphaproteobacteria bacterium | reverse complement strand
CCGGTGCGGACGAGATCGATGCCGGCGATATGCGTCCAGATGCCGCCCGGCGGCTTTTTCCCCGCCATGTGGAGGCAATAGCCGGGATTCTGCAGCACCAGTTCCTCGGGAACGATGCCGGCGCGCAGGATGTCACGCTTGCCATAGACATCAGCGAGAAAGGCGTTGAGCGCCGACACGCGCTGTTTCAGCCCGCGTTCGAGGCCATCCCATTCGCTGCGCGCCAGGATGCGCGGCACGATGTCGAACGGGATCAGGCGTTCCGACGCGTCGGGATCGCCATAGACGGCAAAGGTGATACCGATGCGGCGAAAGAACAGCTCGGCCTGGCGCCGGCGCGCCGCCATGAGTTCAGGGGGCGACTGGTCGAGCCAGGTCTGGATCGAGCGATAGGCGGCGGTAACCGACTGGCCGGCCGCCGGGCCATAGCTGTCGCCCTGGCCGTACATTTCGTCAAAGGCCGTGACCGCTGCCATTCCCGCTCCCGATTGGTGGAGCGCGATAGTGTGCAGCGCAGCGAAAAGCGCAAGTTCATTGTTGCACCAGGCCGCGAGCGGGGCCGATTGTTGCCATAAAGGCGCAAACCGGCCCCGCGTTCCTGGTGCCTATTGCGGGCGCTCGCGTTGCGAGTCGCCGCGGCGGACGGCGCCGTAATTGCCGCCATTGTTGCGCTGGGGCGGTGGGGCCGATGGCTGCGCCTGCGGCGGCGGCGGTGCGGCGCGCTGCGCTTGCTGTGGCGGCGCCGCCTGGCGCTGCATCTGCGGCACCTGGCTCGGCGCCATGCCGGAGCCGATCGCGCCGCCAACGCCGCCGTTGCCGCCGCCGCCCTGATAGGCAGGGCGGCCGCGATAGCCGCCCCCGGCGTTGCCCCCCGGCTGGCTGCCATCCGGCCGCGGCCGCGCAAAGCCGCCCGGCTGGCCCTGCGGCCGGCCCTGCCAATTGCCATAGCCCGGTCGCTGCGGCGTGCCGGCAATGCCGCCACCTATGGCGCCGCTCACGCCCGGCTGACCGGGGCGACCCTGGCCGCTGCTGCCATCGGGGCGTGGCCGCGCAAAGCCGCCGCTGCCATTATAGCCGCCGTTATAACCACCGTTGTTGGGCCGGCCCTGCCAGTTGCCGCCCTGGCCGGGGCGCTGTGGCACGCCGGCAATCCCGCCGCCGATAGCACCGCCCACAGCCGGCTGGCGCGGACGGCCATAGCCGGGACGACCATCATTATAGCCGGGGCGGCCATTGCCGTTCCAGCCCGGGCGGCCGTCATTGCCACCGGGGCGGCCGTTACCGTTCCAGCCCGGGCGACCATCATTGCCACCGGGACGGCCGTTGCCGTTCCAGCCGGGACGGCCATAGCCGGGGCGGCCATAGCCAGGTCGGCCGTTCCACTGGCCATAGCCCGGGCGGCCGTTCCAGCCGCTGTTCCAGTTCCAGCGGCTACCGCCCCAATAGTTGCGGCCCTGGCTCCACGGCAGCACGCGGCCGCCAAAACGTGGCTGGTACAGATAGGCGCTCGGCACCCAGACCCAGCTCGGGCCGTACCAGCTGTTCCAATTGTCATAGCCAAAGCCGCTGCCGAAACCGACGCTGAACGAATAATTCACCCCCGGCGGTACCGGCGCCCAGCCGACGACCTGGCCGGCGCCTTCATCGGCCTCGCGCCACGCCACCCAGGATGGTGCCCATTCGGTGCCGGGCACCCAGACCCAGGCGTTGATCCGCTCGTCGAAACCCCAGCGGCCATAGTGATCGGTCGCCCAGCCCCAGGGATCGTCGCTGATCCACAGCCGGTCTTCGCCCCATTGGCCGTTGACATAGGGGCGCCAGCCCTGCGGCGCGTTGGGCAGGAAGGCGCGTCCATAGCGGCTGTCGACCCACTGGCCATAGGGCGCCAGCGGTTCGAAGAACACCTCGATCGACTGGACGTTCTGGCCGCCGAACAGGTCGCCCGGCTGGACGACCTGGCCGCTGCCCATGCCGTCGTCATAGCCGGCCGGGTAGCCTGGGGCATAACCCTGCGCATAGCTGTCATAGGCGCAGCCACCGGCGAGCAGCGCCGCGGTCAGCGGCAACAGGCGGAGTCCGGAAGACAGGCGCGAAACAATTGACATGGCAGTCCTTTCGATTGTCCCGGGGTGTACGCCCCGGCGACTGTCGGCGCGATGAATGAAGGGTTTAGCTGCCAGCAAGAATTGGCCCGGGCCAGCGGCCACCCAGTACCGCAGCTTTGCTTGCCAGACGCGGCTATATTTGCAATGTGTTAAGGATAGCACGGGGAAACATCCGGCACGATAGTCCGCAGGGGTCGGTGAAGTTGTCGAGGTCACCCGTGCCGATTGCGCCTACAGCCGTGAATCCTGCTGCCGATGGCGTGCAACGCCCATGGTCTGCCCGGCTGGCCGGTCCGCTGGCGCTGTTCGCAGCGCTGATGCTGCTGTTGTCCTGGCCGTTGCTCGTCCTGCGCGCGCCGGTGCTGTTCGGTGACACCGCCGGCTATCTGTATATCGGCGACTCCTTTCTCGACGGGGCGCAGCGGCGGCTGTTCGGCGGGCCGCCGCCGCCGGCCAAGCCGCTACTGCTGGTGCCCAACCCCAGCCGCGCGGCAGTGACCGCCTTTGTCGCCCAACATCCCGACCTGCTGCCGCCGGGTGCCACCACCGGTTTCAAGAGCCAGCAGCTGAAATGGCCGGTCAGCGGTGGCCGTTCGTTCCACTACGGCATCATCGCCGCGACGATCGCGCGGGCGGGTGGCTGGACGGCGATCGTCGTCGCCCAGACCGGTTGGGCGGCGCTGATGCTGGTGCTGGCGATCCGGCGTTTCGGGCTCGACAGCCGGCGCCAGCAGGTCGCAGCGGTGCTCGTGCTCGGGCTGGCGACCAGCCTGGGGTTCTTTACTGCCGTGCTGCTGCCCGATGTGTTCGGCGGCTTTGCCGTGCTCGGCCTGATCCTCGTCGCGCTCTACGGCGACGAAATGCCGGTGTGGGAAAGGCTGTTCTGGCTGGTCAGCGTGCTGTCGATCCTGCTGTTCCACAAGGCATTCCTGATGCTCGGGCTGTTGCTCGTCGGAATGATGGCGCTGCACGCGCTGTGGCGGCGGCGCATTTTCGGCAACGACCGCCTGGTGGCGCTGGTGCCGGCGGGTGTCGTTACCGGGCTGGCGCTGGCGATCACACTGGCGACCAATCCGCTGCTGGCGCGCGCCGGCGGGCCGCAAATCGTCGATCCGCCGTTCCTGCTGGCACGCAGCATCGCCGATGGCCCGGCGGCAGCGACGCTGCGCGAGGTCTGCCCGGTGCGGGCGTATCTGAATTGCGTCGTGCTGCCGGAGCTGCCGGTTTCGGAGGAGGATTTCCTCTGGGGCCGCCCCGGCGCGAGCGGCGAACGGTCGAACATCAACTGGGTGCGGATGCCGCCCGATATCCGCGTGCTGATGGCGCGCGAACAGGCGCCGCTGCTGCTCGCGACCTTGCAGCGCTATCCCGGCTGGCAGGCGCAGGCGGCACTGGGCAATGCCGTCCGCCAGTTCGCCACCGCCGGGCTGACGCAGTTCGAGATCCTGCCGCACGTTCTCGATGATGCGACGCGGCTCGGCTATGGCGCCGAAATCGATCGCTACCGGCAGGGCGGCATCGCGCAGGGGGATTTTCCGCTGCGGACGTTCAGCAGCATCTGGGCGGTCAGCTATGGCCTGTCGATCCTGTGCGTCGTGCTGCTGCTGGTTCTCGGCCGCGGCGGGCAGGTGTCGCGGCTCGATCCACGTATCCCCGAGACGGCGGCGCTGATCGTTGCGGCGCTGGCGATCAACGCGGTGATCAACGGCACCTTCAGCGGGCCGTTCGATCGTTACCAGGGCCGCGTGTCATGGCTGGCGGTGTTCGCGTTGCTGCTGCTGGTCGCCCACATGGTCCATGCCCGCCGGGCCGAACGGCCAGTGGCTTGAACCTGCTGGAAAGGAATGGCTCCGCGGGTAGGATTCGAACCTACGGCCAGACGATTAACAGTCGTCTGCTCTACCACTGAGCTACCGCGGAACAGGGCAAGGTGGGGGGCTATAGCGGGGGGATCGGCAGCGGGCAAGCGGCTTTGTCGGCGGCTGGCGAAAACACCGTGCCCGGGGATCAGGAAGCGAACTGTTCCAGCACGATACGATCATCAAGCGCATAGCCGGGATCGAACAGCAGTTGCAGCCGGATCGATTTGTCCGTGACGATGCGGACGCTGTCGACATCGCGGACTTCGCGCTGGTCGGCGACGGCGGACACCGGGCGCTTGCGCGCCTCGAGCACGCGGAATTCGATGACACTGGCCTGCGGCAGCAGCGCGCCGCGCCAGCGCCGCGGCCGGAACGGGCTGATCGGCGTCAGCGCCAGCAGGTCGGATTGCAGCGGCAATATGGGCCCGTTGGCGGAAAGGTTATAGGCGGTGGAGCCGGCCGGCGTCGCCACCAGCACGCCATCGCAGATCAGTTCCTCCATCCGCACCTGGCCGTCGATGGCGATCTCGATCTTGGCGGTCTGGCGGGTTTCGCGCAGCAGCGAGACTTCGTTGATCGCCGGCGAGGTGATGGTGTCGCCGCCGACGGTGATCGCGGTCATCAGCAGCGGGTGCAGGTCGAAGGTGCGCGCCGCGGCGATCCGCGCCGGCAGGTCGTATTCCTCGAATTCGTTCATCATGAAGCCGACGGTGCCGCGGTTCATGCCGAACACCGGCTTGGGGTCGCTGGCGAGCAGCGCCTCGTGGAGGGTGTGGAGCAGGAAGCCATCGCCGCCGAGCACGACGACGACATCGGCATCGCGGACGGCGACGAAATCATGGCGCGAGCGCAGGATTGCGGCGGCGGCTTCCGCGACGTCGGTATCCGATGCCAGCAATGCCAGCTTGGGATCAGCCACCGGTGACGCTCATGTGGCGGCGGACGGCGGGGGCGGCGGCGCGGCGATCGATGACGAAATCATGGCCCTTGGGCTTGCGGGTGATCGCCTCGGTCAGCGCGGCGTCGAGTGCGCCGTCGTCGCTGCTGGCGCGGACGACGCTGCGCAGATCGGCGACATCGTCCTGGCCGAGGCACATGTAGAGCTGCCCGGTGGCGGTCAGCCGGACACGGTTGCAGCTTTCGCAGAAATTGTGTGTCAGCGGCGTGATGAAGCCGAGACGCTGCCCGGTTTCGCGGATACGGACATAGCGCGCCGGGCCGCCGGTATTGTCGGGCAGGTCGTCGAGCGTCCAGCGTGTGGCGAGATCGGCGCGGACGCGGCTGAGCGGCAGATAGTGGTCGACACGATCGACGCCGATTTCGCCGAGCGGCATCGTCTCGATCAGCACCAGGTCGTGATTACCCGCGGCGCAGAACGCCAGCATCGCCTCGACCTCGCCATCGTTAACGCCGGCGAGCGCCACCATGTTGATCTTGACGTGCAGCCCGGCGGCGCTGGCGGCGGCGATGCCATCGAGCACCTGCGGCAGCCGGCCCCAGCGGGTGATCGCCTCGAACTTTGCAGGCTCGAGCGTATCGAGGCTGATGTTGACGCGGCGCACGCCGGCGGCAAACAGGTCGGGGGCAAAGCGCGCCATCTGGCTGCCGTTGCTGGTCAAGGTCAGCTCGTCGAGGTCGCCGCTGCGCAGATGCCGGCCCAGCGCCGTGACAAGGTCGATGATGCCGCGCCGCACCAGTGGCTCACCGCCGGTCAATCGCAATTTTCGCGTGCCGCGGCGGATGAAGGCGGAGGCGAGGCGATCGATTTCCTCGAGGCTGAGCACTTCGGCCTTGGGCAGGAACGTCATCGCCTCGGGCATGCAATAGACGCAGCGGAAATCGCAGCGATCGGTGACGGACACGCGCAAATAGGAGATCGCGCGGCCGAACGGATCGACCAGCGGTGCGGTGCTGGCCAGCGGGCGGTCGGCGAAAGACACGGCTTCGATCATCGCAGCGCAACGTGGCCCCGCGCCCCGGCGAAGTCCAGCCCGCATGACAAAGAGGCCACTGGCGCTGCCCCGGCGCGCTGCTATGACGTATAAATCGCGGCCAGCACAGTCACCACCGGTCGTTGACGGAGCAAAAGGGCCGATGATTGCGGCAGAACCAGTATTGATCGTGTCGCCGCGCTATGCCGATGAAGTAGCAGCCTCGGTAACCGCGACCGGCATGGTGCCGCGGATCGAACGCCGGACTGAACGCGCCGAAGATCGTTTCGCCGCCGAACCGACGCGGCTGGTTGTCGTCGATGCGCGCGGCGCGCTGGCGCCGGGGCTGGTCGTGGCGCGGGCGCTGGGCAAGGCGGTCGAACAGCGCCGCGGCGCGATGCTGGTGTTGCTGTCGCGCGTCGACAGCGCCGCCACCAGCGCCGCGCATGATGCCGGTGCCACCGGCGTGCTGGTCAGCCCGTTTGGTGCTGCGGCGTTCGGCAATGCGCTGCGGCTGGCGGCGCGCCACGCCCGGCGCATCGCCGATGCGGCGGCAGCGCTCGAACGCGGTGAAGCCGCTGCTGCCGACGATCGGCGCCAGGATACGCTGACCGGGCTCGCCACCGGCGACGTGCTGCAAGGCTGGATCGCCGCGCTGCTCGATGTGCCGCGGCGGCAGCAACGGGTGTTCGTGATGGCGATCGGGGTCGGGCGCTTTGCCCAGATCAACGCCGCCTATGGCCGCGCGGTGGCCGATCGCGTGCTGTCGGCGGTGGCGCTGCGGCTGTCGCAGATCGTCGATGGCCGCGGCCAGGGCAGCTCGCCGGCCGAAACCCGGCTGCTCGGGCGGCTGGCGGCGGCCGAATTTGCCGTGGCGATGGCCGGGCCGCTGGTGCTCGCCGATGCGACGCGGCTGGCGCACGCGCTGGTTGCGGTGTTCGAACGGCCGTTCGTCATCGACGACCATGTCATTCATTTGTCGGGCCGCATCGGCATTGCCGCCAGCGACGATGACCGTGGCGACGGCGCCGAGGCCGATGCCGCGGCAATGATCCGCCGTGCCACCGCCGCGCTGGCGCAGGCGCGCGCCGGCGAGGCGGGGACGGTGGAGGTGTTCCAGGCCGATCCCGGCGGCGACCCGCTGACGCGGATGGCCGACCTTGAATCCGATCTGCACATGGCGATCGAAAACGGCGATATCGCGCTGGTGTTCCAGCCGCAGATGGCGCTGGGCAGCGGGCAGATCGCCGCGGTCGAGGCGCTGGTGCGCTGGGAACACCCCGAACTGGGGCTGCTGCCCGCCGAAACGCTGCTCGAAACTGCGGCGTCGGCCGAACTGGCGATCAAGCTAGGCCGCCACATCCGCGAGCGCGCGATGGCCGAGGCGGCGCGCTGGCATGGCCGGCTGGCGCGGCTGAAACTGTCGGTCAACGTCACCGCCGCCGATCTTGCCGATGCGGGCTTTGGCGAGGCGCTGGAGGCGGCGCTGGCGACATCCGGGCTGGCCCGGCAGCGGCTGACGCTCGAAGTCACCGAAGGCGCGCTGATCGAGGACATGCGCGGCGCGGTCAATCTGCTGGCGCGGCTGCGCGCCACGGGCGTGAAGGTGGCGCTCGACGATTTCGGCACCGGCTATTCGTCGCTGGCGTGGATGGCGCGGCTGCCGATCGACCAGATCAAGCTCGATCGCAGTTTCACGCTGGGGCTGACCGGATCCCCGCGCGAGCGCGTGGTCGTGGAAACCGTGGTGCGGCTGTCGAAGCAACTCGGGCTGACGGTGGTTGCCGAAGGCGTCGAGGACGATGTCCAATTGGAGGCGACGCGGCTGGCGGGGTGCGACGCGGTGCAGGGCTATCAGGTCGCGCCGCCGATGCAGATCGCCGCGCTGGAGACATTCTGCAACAGCTGGCAGATGGCGGAATTGGCGCAATAGCCCCGAACCACCCAGAAAACACACGACTTTCCGGAGGCTTAGTGCATCTGCACTATTCATGCCGCTGCCAATGTCGGGCAGATGGGCGGGCGGAAGCGTCTGGCCGCAGCGGCCAGGCGCCGGGGGGCCGATCCATGAATTTTGCAAAGTTGCTGGTGGTTGCGACATTGGCCGCGATCGCCGTGCCGGGGGACGCCCGCACCTACACGCTGACCGAACTGACCGTGGTGACGCGGGTGCCGCTCGGCAACATCTACCCGACCGCGATCAGCGACTCCGGCGTCGTCATCGGCAACGCCTCGGCTGGCTATCTGCAATCGACGGCGCTGTTCTGGACCGTCGATGGCAATGGCCGGGTGCTGCGGCCGATCGACAGCGTCAACAGCCGCGCCAATGCGATCAACACCGCCGGCAAGGTCGTCGGCACCGCCGAATACCGGATCGCCGGCAATACGGTCACCGAAGCCTTTGTCTATGATCCCGCCACCGACAGCTACAGCTTCCCGGTCGGCCCCGGCAGTACCGGCAACGACATCAACGTCCATGGCCAGATCGTCGGGCAGCTGAACGGCAAGCCGTTCTTCTTCGATCCCGTCGCCGGGGTGCGGACCTATGAACTGCCGCCGGGCATCATCAACGCCAGTTTCAACGGCATCACCGACGACGGTCACATCATCGGCATCCGGGCTGCGGAGACGCCGCTGGGCATCGCGCTGTCGAGCACGTCGTTCGTCCTCGCCAATGCCGACGGCACCATTCCGGGGACCCCGATGAACCCGACGCTGGCGAACAGCTATCTGTCGCGCAACAACGCCGGCCAATATGCGACGCAGACCAGCGTGGTAAACGCGCCGTTCTTTTTCGCCTTCAACAGCATCGGCAGCATCGACGGCTCGCCGGTGACCAACTTCCTCGGCAAGCTGCCAGGCGACGACACCAACTATGGCGGCGGCTTCAACGATTTCCTCGACATCGTAGGCGAAAGCTACAACGAGAATCGCTATGGCGGCAGCTATGGCGACGGCATCATCACGACACGCACCGGCGAAACGCTGCTGCTATCGTCGCTGGTCACCAACCTCGGCGGCTATTTCATCCAGCAGGGCCAGTCGATCAACAATTTCGGCGTGATCGCCGCCTTCGGTCGCGGCCAGTCGTTCATCCTGACGCCTGACGACCTGGGGCCGCCGACGCCGGGCGTGCCCGAACCCGCCAGCTGGGCGCTGCTGATCGCCGGCTTCGGGCTGACCGGCGCCGCGATGCGCCGCCGCGCGGCGCGGGCTGTGGTTGTGGTTGCTTAGCGTAGGTCGTCTTCAATTTCGGATCGTCATCCCCGCGCAGGCGGGGATGACGGATTCTAGCGTCCCTTCACCCGCGCCTTGAACACGCTCGGTCGCGGCGGCAGCGGCTTGGGTGGCGGCAACGGCTGGCCGGCGGGTTTCGCTACCGGCTTGACCGTCGCCCCGGCCGCCAGCTTGGCAAGCGTCACCGCCAATTGCAGCGCGCCCTTCAGCCGGGCGCTGTCGCTGGCCCAGTCGGCAGCGATGAACAGTTTCTGGTCGGGGCGGATTTTGGCGCGCGCCCCCAGCCGGTCGATATAGGCCAGCAAGCCATCGGGGTTGCGGAAGGCGTCGTTCTGGAATGTCACCAGCCCGCCCTTGATCCCGGCCTCCAGCTTCGCCACCCCGGCGGCAAGGCACGCCAGCTTGATCTCGATGATCGCCAGCAGGTTTGCCGCTTCCTGCGGCAGCGGCCCGAAGCGGTCGATCATTTCCGCCGCAAAGCCGTCGATGTCCTGGCGGCCCTGCATCTCGTTGAGGCGGCGATAGAGCGCCATGCGGACGTTTAAATCGGGCACATAATCCTCGGGGATGAGGATCGGCACTTCGGCGGTGATCTGGGGGCTGAACGCTTCGGCCGGCGGCTTGACGCCGCGCGCCGTCGCCTGCGCCTCGAGGATCGCTTCCTCGAGCATCGACTGGTAAAGCTCGAAGCCGATCTCCTTGATATGCCCCGATTGTTCGTCGCCGAGAAGATTGCCGGCGCCGCGCTGGTCGAGATCGTGGCTGGCAAGCTGGAAGCCGGCGCCGAGCGTATCGAGCGCGCTGAGCACCTGCAGGCGTTTTTCGGCGCCTTCGGTGATCGACTGGTCGGCGGGGGTCGTGAGATACGCATAGGCGCGCGTCTTGGCGCGCCCGACGCGGCCGCGGATCTGGTAGAGTTGCGCTAGCCCGAAGCGATCGGCGCGGTGGACGATCAGCGTGTTGGCGGATGGAATGTCGAGCCCCGATTCGATGATCGTCGTCGACAGCAGCACGTCGTACTGCTTGTCGTAGAAGGCGCTCATCCGCTCCTCGACTTCGGTCGGCGACATCTGGCCATGCGCGGTGACCGGCTTGATCTCGGGCACCTGCTCGCGGATGAACGCCTCGATATCGGGCAGGTCGGCGATGCGCGGCACGACGAAGAAGCTCTGCCCGCCGCGATAATGCTCGCGCAGCAAAGCTTCCCTCAGCACGACCTCGTCGAACGGCATCACATAGGTGCGCACGGCGAGGCGATCGACCGGCGGCGTCGCGATGATCGACATTTCGCGCAAACCCGTCAGCGCCATCTGCAGGGTGCGCGGGATCGGCGTCGCGGTCAGCGTCAGCACATGGATCTCCGAGCGCATCTCCTTGAGACGCTCCTTGTGGGACACGCCGAAGTGCTGCTCCTCGTCAATCACCAGAAGCCCGAGCGTCTTGAACCGCACCCCCTTTGCCAGAAGCGCATGAGTGCCGACACAGATGTCGACCGTGCCGTTGGCGAGCCCCGCGCGCGTTGCATTCGCCTCCTTTACCGAGACAAAACGCGACAGCGGCTTGATGTTGATCGGAAATCCGCGAAACCGCTCGACGAAGCTGCGGTAATGCTGGCGCGCCAGCAACGTCGTCGGACAGACGACCGCCACCTGCATGCCCGCCAGCACCGCGACGAAGGCCGCACGCATTGCAACCTCGGTCTTGCCGAAGCCCACATCCCCCACCACGAGGCGGTCCATCGGGCTGCCCTTCTCCAGATCGGCGATCACGTCGCTGATCGCGGCAAGCTGGTCGTCCGTCTCCTGATACGGAAAGCGGGCCGAGAACGCCTCCCACATCGCGTGGGGCGCCTCGAGGATCGGGGCGTGGCGCAAGGCGCGTTCGGCGGCGACCCGCATCAGGCGCTCGGCAATCTCGCGGATGCGCTGCTTGAGTTTCGCCTTGCGGGCCTGCCACGCGCCGCCACCCAGCCTGTCGAGCAACCCGTCCTCATGGCCATAGCGGCTCAGAAGCTCGATGTTCTCGACCGGCAGGTAAAGCTTTGCATCCTCGGCATATTCAAGTGCGATGCACTCGTGCGGCGCGCCAAGCGCAGAGATCGTGACAAGGCCGCGATAGCGCCCGACGCCATGCTCGACATGCACCACGAGATCGCCCGGTGTCAGCGTGTTGACCTCGCTGACGAAGTTCTCAGCCTTGCGCTTCTTGCGCGGTTTCGCGATCAGCCGGTCGCCGAGCACATCCTGCTCGGACACAACCGCAAGGCCGGGGCCGGTGAAGCCCTGCTCCAGCGGCCAGATGGCGAGGTAAAGCCCGCCCTTGCCCTCGGGCACGTCCCGCAGGTCGCGCACCTCGACCGCGCCCGCGACGCCCTGATCCTGCATCAGCCCGCGCAGACGCTCGCGCGCGCCCTCGGACCAGCTTGCGATCACCACCTGGGCGTCCTGCCGCAAGACGCGAAGATGATCCGCCAAGGCTCCGAACAGGCTGACGCTTTCCACCTGCCGTTCAGGCGCAAAGCTGCGCCCGATCCGTCCGCCCGCATCCAGCACGCCCGGCCCCGGTGCCTGGGGCAGCGGCGAAAGCTGCACCAGCCGGTGGCGCGCCACCGCCGCCTCCCACCCCGCATCGTCTAGGTAAAGCAGGTCAGGCGCGACGGGCTTGTAGACCGTGTCGACCCGCCCCTTGGCCGTCATCGCCTCGCGCCGCGCATCGAACTGATCGGCGATCCCCTCCCACCGCGACAGACGCGAGGCGGTTACCTGGTCGTCCAGCATCACGGCGGCATCAGGCAGATAGTCGAACAGCGTCTCGAGCCGCTCGTGGAAAAAGGGCAGCCAGTGCTCCATCCCCTGATGCTTGCGGCCCGCGCTGACCGCCTCGTAAAGCGGATCGTCGCTGCCCGCCGCCCCGAATTCCACCCGGTAGGTCTGGCGAAAGCGCGTGATCGCCGCCTCGTCCAGGATCACCTCGCTGACGGGGGCAAAGTCCACGGCGCGCAGCTTCTCGATGGTGCGCTGCGTTTCGGGGTCGAACCGGCGTGCCCCGTCCAGCACATCGCCGAAGAAGTCGAGCCGCACCGGCCCGCCGACACCCGGCGGGTAGATGTCGGTGATGCCGCCCCGGATCGCATAATCGCCGGGCTCGGTCACGGTGGCGACCGGCGAGAAGCCCGACCGCGCAAGGAAGGTCCGCAAACCCTCCTCGTTCACTCGGTGACCGACCGTCGCGCTGAACGAAGCCGCCCGGATGACATCGCGCGCGGGCACGCGCTGGGTCGCGGCGTTCACCGTGGTCAGCAGCACGAAGGGCCCGGCAAGCCCCTGCGCCAGCGCCGCAAGCGTTGCCATCCGCGCGGCCGAGATCTCGGGGTTCGGCGAGATGCGGTCATAGGGCAGGCA
>JANOCM010000037.1:0-3123 GCA_031412175.1 Alphaproteobacteria bacterium | reverse complement strand
ACGCAGAAGTTCGAGCTGCTGCGCTGCGAGGTCGAAACCCTGCGCGCCCGCCTCAACGCGCTGACCGAAGACGATAAGCAACGCTCCGCATGAGGCCCTGACCCCCGTTGGAAAACGTCTCGCCCCTGCCCCGCCCGCCGTCGCAGATCGCCTTCAACCGGCTCGAACTCGATCGCATCCTGTCGCTTTACGGCCGCATGGTCGCCGCCGGCCATTGGCGCGATTATGCCCTCGATCTCGGCGCCAAGACCGCGAGCTTCTCGGCGTTTCGCCGCGCCGCCGAAAACCCCGAGACGCGGATCGTCAAGGATCCGGCGCTGCGGCTGAAGCAGGGCGAATGGATCCTCTATGGCGAAGGCGGCGTCGTGCTGAAGCGCGGGACCGATCTCGCCAATGTGCTGGCGCCGATCGAGCGCCGGCTGGTCAAGCTGGTCGAGGCATAATCGCTCCCCTCCCGCTTGCGGGAGGGGAGAGGTTACTTGCCGCCGCCCAGCGCCACCGCACCCTGCGCCGCGCCGGTATCGGGCACCAGCTCACCCGTCCGGTCGCTGATCTCGGCAAAACGTGCCGCAATCGTCTCGGCGGTCATGTCCTCGGGCGCGACATGGATACCGCGCGTCAGCGTGACATAGCTGCGCTCGAAACCACCGCCGCCGGCGTTGATGACGGCATTGGTCGGCGCATCCTCGCTGACCAGATAGACCGCTGCCGGCACCACGGTTTCCGGGCCCATCCGCGCCAGCAATTCGGGCGGCATCAGGTCCTCGGTCATCCGCGTTGCCGCCAGCGGCGCGACGGTGTTGCACTTGACGTTGTATTTGGCGCCTTCGAGCACCAGCGTCTTCATCAGCCCGACAAGGCCGAGCTTGGCGGCGCCATAATTGGCCTGGCCGAAATTGCCGTACAGCCCGGTCGACGACGTCGTCATCAGGATGCGGCCATAGGCCTGTTCGCGCATGATTTCCCACACCGCCTTGGTGCAGATGACGCTGCCCATCAGATGGACGTCGAGCACCTGGCGGAAATCGTCGTGACTCATCTTCACGAAGGTCTTGTCGCGCAGGATGCCGGCGTTGTTGATCAGGATATCGATGCGGCCCCAGCGTTCCTTGACGAACGCCACCATCTTTTCGACCGCGGCTTCATCGGTGACGCTGGCACCATTGGCCATCGCCTCGCCGCCGGCGGCGACGATTTCATCGACGACCGACTGCGCTGCGGAGAGCGAGCTGCCCGAGCCATCGCGGGCGCCGCCGAGATCGTTGACGACGACCTTGGCACCGCGCCGCGCCAGTTCGAGCGCATAGGCCCGCCCCAGCCCGCCGCCGGCACCGGTGACGATGGCAACGCGATTGTCGAAACGCAGTGTCATGAAATGCAGGCCCCAGAAGTTGTCGCGCCGCGTCTAGCCGAGCCGCGCGCAAAGGCAAAGGGCGCGACTCGGGCCGCTACCGCGCCACCACCAATTCGGCGTCGAGCGCATAGCCGGCGGAGCGCACGGTGCGGATGACATCGGGCAGCTCCTCGCCGCCCGGCGTCGCGTTGACCGCCTTGCGCAGCCGCCGGATATGGACGTCGACAGTGCGCTGCTCGACATAAACATCGCGGCCCCAGACTGCATCGAGCAGCTGTTCGCGGCTGAACACCCGGCCCGGATGTTCGAGGAAATGCCGCAGCAGGCGAAATTCCGTCGGGCCCAGCTGCACCGTGGCACCGTCGCGGGTCACTTTGTGTGCCGATGTGTCCATGCTGATGCCGGCATAATCGAGGTTGCCACCCGACAGCGCCGGGCGCAGGCGGCGCAGCACGGCGCGCACCCGGGCGACGAGTTCACGCGGCGAAAACGGCTTGGTGATGTAATCGTCGGCACCGGTCTCGAGACCACGGATGCGGTCGGCTTCCTCGGCGCGCGCGGTCAGCATGACGATGGGCAAATTGGCGGTCAGCGGCGCGCGACGCAGGCGCCGGCACACCTCGATGCCCGACAGGTTGGCGATCATCCAGTCGAGGATGACCAGATCGGGCTTGTCTTCCTGCGCCAATACCAGCGCCTCCTCGCCATCGCCGGTGCGAATGACGTCGAAGCCTTCCTTTTCAAGGTTGTAGCTGACCAGTTCGATCAGATTGGCGTCGTCTTCGACGAGCAGTATCTTCGGGCGCATCAATCATTCCCCCCAGCTATAACGTCATGAATCGCTTGCAAACGTTGCGGTATCGTCGCTTTTCAGCCGCTCGCTCAGGTGATCGCCGGTGACGGCGAAATAGACCATCTCGCCGACGGACGTGGCATGGTCGCCGATGCGTTCGAGGTTCTTGGCAACGAACAGCAGATGCGTCGACGGCGTGATGAACTGCGGATTTTCCATCATGAAGGTCAGCAGCGAGCGGAACAGGCTGGTGTAGAAATCATCGACGCGGCGATCGCGCTCGCACACCGCGCGCGCCAGTTCGACATCGCGGTCGACATAGGCATCGAGAACGTCCTTGATCATCGAAATCACCGCGCGCGCCATTTCGGGCACGATCACGACCGGCTCGATCGGCGGGCTTTGCGCAAGCGCCCCGGCACGCTTGGCGATATTCTTGGCATAGTCGCCGATGCGTTCGAGCACGCCGGCAATCTTCAGCGCCGCGACGATCTCGCGCAGGTCGTCGGCGAGCGGCGCCCGCAGCGCGATGATCCGCACCGACAGCGCCTCGGCTTCGGACTCGAGCGCGTCGATGCGCGCATCATCGGCAACGACCAGCCGTGCCGCTTCGACATTGCGCGTCACCAGGGCGTCGACGGCGGCGGCAATCTGGGTTTCGCACAGCCCGCCCATGCGGCTGACCAGCGAACGCAGCTGCGCCATGTCGTCGTCGAACGCCTTGACGGTATGGGCGATGATTTCAGCCATGAACACATTGCCTTTGCACCGGCGGCACCCATGGTTGCCGGTCGGGCCGGCAGCCTGCGCCGCCGACGGTTGATTGACGATCATCCGGGTGGTGCCGGCCACGACAAATCGCGCTTGGGCCGATGATCAGAAGCAACCGCATGAGGCGCGGTAACGCTTGCTGATGTGCGGGTTATGACAGTAATATGTCAGTTTCGTGACAGTGCGCGATTGTCGCGGCGTCGGC
>JANOCM010000036.1:0-1873 GCA_031412175.1 Alphaproteobacteria bacterium | reverse complement strand
GCGAAGCGGGAGCATTAGCCATTGTTTGTGCCTTTAGAGCGTCTTGCCGGCGACGACCTGGAAATGGTCGGCGATCGGCCCCAGCACGAGGCTGGGCAGGAAGGTGAGGCCGCCGACGATGATGATGACGGCGATGAGCAGGCCGACCCACAAGGGCCCTGTCGTCGGGAACGATCCCGGCCCGCTCGGGACATGGCGCTTGGCGGCCAGCCCGCCGGCGATCGCCAGCACCGGCAACAGCACGCCGAAGCGGCCGACGAACATCGCGAGCGCCAGCAGGCTGTTGTAGAAGGGCGTGTTGCCGGTCAGCCCGCCAAAGGCACTGCCGTTGTTGGCGGTGGCACTGGTGAAGGCATAGAGAATCTCCGAAAAGCCATGCGGTCCCTTGGCGAGCGGCCCGGCCAGCCCTGCCGGTACGACGCTCGCGACTGCAGCCAGCCCGAGAATCGCGAGCGGCGGGATCAGGATGGCGATCACCGCCAGCTTCATCTCGCGCGCCTCGATCTTCTTGCCGACATATTCGGGCGTGCGGCCGACCATCAACCCGGCGATGAAGACGCTGAGGATGGCATAGACAAGGATGCCGTAAAGCCCCGACCCGACGCCGCCGATGATCAGCTCGCCCAGCTGCAGGTTGAACAGCGCGACCAGCCCGCCCAGCGGCATGAAGCTGTCGTGCATGGCGTTGACGGCGCCGGTCGAGGTCGCCGTGGTGACGGTGGCATAAAGCGCGCTGGCGGCGATGCCGAAGCGCACCTCCTTGCCCTCCATGTTGCCGTCCGCCAGCCCCAGTGCCTGGTGGATCGGGTTGCCAAGGCTTTCTGCCCAATAGGCGACGCCGGCGCCGGCGACGAGCATGATGACCATCGCCGCGAGCAGCGCCCAGCCCTGCCGCGTCGAACCGACCGCCTTGCCGAAAGCCCAAGTCAGCCCGGCGCCGATCGCGACGATCGACAGCAGCTGGATCAGGTTTGCGAGCGCCGTCGGGTTTTCGAACGGATGCGCCGAATTGGCATTGTAAAAGCCGCCGCCATTGGTGCCGAGCTGCTTGATCGCCAGCTGCGACGCGACCGGGCCGAGCGCGATGACCTGGTCCTTGCCCTCGACCGTCGTCGCGGTGACCGCGGCGGTAAAGGTCTGCGGCACGCCCTGCGTCACATAGAACAGCGCCAGCACGATGCTGAGCGGCAGCAGCAGATAGAGGGTGACGCGCGTCAGGTCGGCCCAGAAGTTGCCGATGCCTGAGGTTTCGCGCCGGGCAAAGCCGCGGATGAAAGCGAACGCCACCGCGATGCCGGTCGCCGCCGACAGGAAATTCTGTACCGTCAGCCCGGCCATCTGCGAGAAATGCGACATCGTCGATTCGCCGCCGTAATTCTGCCAGTTGGTGTTGGTGACGAAACTGACCGCGGTGTTGAGCGCCAGCAGCGTTTCGACACCGGCGAAGCCTTGCGGATTAAAGGGCAGCACGCCCTGCAGCTTGAGGATCGCGAACAGCAGGATGATGCCGCCGATGTTGAACGCCATCACCGCGGCGGCATAGGCCACCCAGCCCTGTTCGCGGGCCGGATCGACGCCGGCGATGCGGTATAGCCCGCGCTCCAGCCCGGCCAGCGGCAGCTGTTCGCCCAGGTACAGGCGGTACAGATACGCGCCCACCGGCCTCGCCAACGCAACGAGCAGGATGATGAAAAGGGCGATCAGCCCCCAGCCCTGGAGTGTCATGGCAGCCGCCCCTTCAGAAACGTTCGGGGCGCGCCAGCACGGCGAGCAGATAGACGAGAATGAAGCCGGCGACGACGGCGCCCAGCGTGATGTCGAAAGTCATTTGGGTGGTGCCTTGCGAACGAAGGGGTGGTCGCGAGGCTAAAGC
>JANOCM010000035.1:0-2843 GCA_031412175.1 Alphaproteobacteria bacterium | reverse complement strand
AAATGCGACGGGCGGGCCGAAAGGCCCGCCCTTTTCATTTGGGTGGATATCCTTTCCCTCAAGGGGGGAGGCGACTCGCGCACCAGCGCGGCGGGTGGGGGTGGCTCAAGCGCGGCCACACGAGCGGCCACCCCCACCCGGGCCGGCTGCGCCGTCTCTCGCCTCCCCCCTGAGCGGGAGGAGCTTACAGCGCCGCCGGCAGCACCATCGGCACGCCCGTCGCCGCAGCGACCTTTTCCGCCCAGAAAACCGCCTTGGCGATTTCGTCGGCATGGCCCTGCGCCGCGTCGTCGATCTCCGCCCGCCGTGCTTCGCCGCTGAAATCGCTGCCGAATTTCGAATGGCGGGTAAACGCCGGCCCGGCGACCACCGCCGCAACATCCAGCGGCACCGCGAACAGCCCCGCCAGCGCCGCCAGCGCCGCCGCCGGATCGGCCATCAACCGCTCCGAATCGATGCTCGCCACCCGGCCCGGAAATTGCGCCGCCATGCGCGCGAACAGCGCCTGCTGCGCCAGCCAGGTCATCGCCGCCACCTGCAGGTCGGTCTGGCCGAGATAATCGTCGATCTTGTAGCCAAAGGGATGCAGCCCCTCGCGCAGTTGCTTGACCAGCAGGTCGCGCACCCACAGCCGCCCGGTCATGCCCTTTTTGGCGATCGAGCCGAGAAACACCGGCAGCGGCGCGTGCAGCAGCAGCGCGCGCGCCTCCGCCCGCATCGTCAGCATTGCCGGCGCGAGGCCATTGGCCAGGTTCGACGGCTTGACGATCACCGCCTCGCCGGGCGCGAACGGCCGTGCCAGCAGCGCCAGGCCGTCATCGAGCACCGGCGCAATTTCGCGTGCCGTGCCGCCGCGATGCTGCCAACCGACAAGATCGTTGAGCAGCACGGGTTCCTTCAGCCCCATCGCCAGCCCCGGCGCGTCGAACGCCCGCGCCAGCACCGTCGAACAGCAGAACGCCGAATGGAAGATGAAGTGGAGCGGCGCCTGAGCTACCCCCGCGGCGCTGGCATCGGCGCGGCGGATGACCAGCGGCTCCCCGCGCGGTGGCAGATATTCGTCGGTCAGGAAGGTCGCGGCGCGATGGTCGTCGCGCGACAGCCGCCGGAAATGCCACGCATCATGGCCGGGATCATAGCGATTGGCGAACCAGAGCGGGTCGCGCACGGCCGCAACCAGCGCAGGATCGGGGGCGATGTTTGTCATGGGCGATGTCATGGCCCCGACATTTGACGGCGATAGGGTGCCGCGGCAACAACAAAGCCATCTTGCCGCCGGGCCGTGCGCCGGGGTATCAAGCCATAGTCAATTCCGGGAGCCATTGATGCGTAGCGACCTTACCCTGATCGGCCTTGCCGCTGCCACCATGCTGGCGACGATCGCCGGCGCCGCAGAAACCCCGGCGACGCCGACGGCCACGGTCACCGCCACGCCCGATCCGATGCAGCAGATGGTCTGCCGCAAGGATCTGGAAACCGGCAGCCTGGTGCGCACCAAGAAGACCTGCCACACCCGCGCGCAATGGGCCTATATCGACGACATCAACCAGAACGACAGCCGCAAGCTGGTCGAAGACAACATGACCCGGCCGGCCGGCAACTGATCGCGATCAGGCCGGCTGCAGCGCCAGCCGGCCATCGCCTTCATCGACATTGACCGTCGACCCGTCGGGGATCTCGCCCCTCAGGATCAGGTCCGCCAGCGGGTCCTGCAGGTGTTTCTGCACCGTCCGCTTCAACGGCCGCGCGCCATAGACCGGATCATAGCCGACCCGCGCCAGCCAGCGCCGCGCCGCATCGGTGAGGTTGAGCGTGACCTTGCGATCCTTGAGCAACCCCTGCACCCGCGCCACCTGCAGATCGACGATCGGCGCCATGGCGCTTTCCCCCAGCCGCTGGAACAACACGATCTCGTCGAGCCGGTTGAGGAATTCGGGGCGGAAATGCCCGCGCACCACCTCCATCACCTGCGCCTCGGCATCGGCGACCGGCTGGTCGTCGCGCAGCGCGGCGATATACTGGCTGCCGAGGTTCGACGTCAGGATGATCAGCGTGTTGGTGAAATCCACCGTCCGCCCCTGGCCATCGGTCAGCCGGCCGTCGTCGAGCACCTGCAGCAGCACGTTGAAGACATCGCCATGCGCCTTTTCGACCTCGTCGAACAAGACCACCTGATAGGGCCGGCGCCGCACCGCCTCGGTCAGCACGCCGCCTTCCTCGTAGCCGACATAGCCGGGAGGCGCACCGATCAGCCGGGCGACGCTGTGCTTTTCCATATATTCCGACATGTCGAGCCGCACCATCGCGCGCGGATCGTCGAACAGGAAATTCGCCAGCGATTTTGTGTGTTGGGTCTTGCCGACCCCCTTCGGCCCGAGTAACAGTATTGACCCAAGCGGCCGGTTGGGGTCCTGCAGCCCGGCGCGCGCGCGCCGCACCGCCGATGAGACGGCGTGGACGGCAGCGGCCTGGCCGATGACCTGCGCCGACAATATGTCCTCCATCTTGAGCAGCTTCTCGCGCTCGCCCTCGAGCATCCGGTCGACGGGAATCCCCGTCCAGCGCGACACCACCGCGGCGATGTCGTCGGCGGTCACCTCCTCGCGCGTCATCGCATTGGCGGTGGCGCTTTCGGCCTCGACCAGCGCGCGTTCCAGTTCGGGGATGCGGCCATAGGTCAGCTCGCCGGCCTTGGCATAGTCGCCGCCGCGCTGCGCCTGCTCGACCTCGAGCCGCGCCGCGTCGAGCTGTTCCTTGATCCTGGTCGCCGCCGCCAGCTTGTCCTTCTCGCCCTGCCAGCGCAGCGTCAGCGCGCCCGATTGCTCCTCGAGATCGGCGAGCTC
>JANOCM010000034.1:0-3311 GCA_031412175.1 Alphaproteobacteria bacterium | reverse complement strand
GCCGCGTCGCGCCGCATCGATCGCTTCGATGCCGAGGTGCTGCTCGCGCACCTTGTCGGCACCGACCGGATGACGCTGTTGACCGGGCCGAGCCGCGACATCGACGAGGCCGGTTACGAGGCGCTGGTGGCGCGGCGCGAGGCGGGCGAGCCGGTCGCCTATATCACCGGGCGGCGCGAATTCTGGTCATTGGACCTCGCCGTGACGCCCGATGTGCTGATCCCGCGCCCGGATTCCGAAACGTTGATCGAGGCGGCAAAACTCGTGCGCGGCGATCATGCCCCGGCGACGATCCTCGATCTCGGCACCGGATCGGGCGCGTTGCTGCTGGCGGCGCTGAGCATCTGGCCACGGGCGCGCGGGCTCGGCGTCGATCGTTCGTTCGCGGCGCTGGTCGTGGCGGCGGGCAATGCTGCGCGGCTCGGGCTGGATAGCCGTGCCGTTTTCAGCGAGAGCGATTGGGGCGCAGCGGTGACCGGCCGTTTCGACCTGATCCTCAGCAATCCGCCCTATGTCGAAACCGGCGCCGATCTTGCCACCGATGTCCGCGACCATGAACCGGCAGGGGCGCTGTTCGCCGGCGCCGATGGCATGGATGCCTATCGCGTGCTGATTCCGCAGCTGGCGGACTTGCTCAACCCCGGCGGCGCGGCGGTGATCGAGATCGGGTCGACGCAGGCGGAAGCGGTTGCCGACCTGGCGCGGGCGGAGGGGTTTCGCATCCAGTTGCGGCGCGATCTGGCGGGCAAGGATCGGTGTTTGGTGCTGACGCGCTAGCAACTCCCTCCCCCCTGCGGGGAGGGCGACTCCGCGCCAGCGGAGCGGGGTGGGGGTTCCCCAGATGCGTCACTAGCGACCCCCACCCCGCTCGCTTCGCGCGTCGCCCTCCCCGCAGGGGGGAGGGAGTAGGTCAGCCGTCCCGCCGTTCGAGCATCCGCCCCGACAGTAGCGCGACCTGCGGCCGCCCTTTGACGAAGCCGGTGAAGCCCAGCCGTTCGGGGTTCCAGTCGTCGTCGCTGATCCGCCAGACGTCGTCGCCGATCTCGGTCAGCGCTTGCACGCCATCGGCGTAGAGCCGGTCGCCGCGTGCCACCAAAGTGAAGCCGCCGATCCACGGGTCGTCGCTCTGGTAATGGCCTGCGCGCGCTGCGAGCCGCTCCGGCGTCGCGGGCAAAGCAGCAGCGGCACCGTTGCGGCCAAAGCGCTGGCTGCCCCAGTCGGCGGCGACAACCGCGCCGCCGGTGCGGGCAAACACCAGCGGGAAATCACCAAAGCGCGGATTGTCGGCAACGAACAGGTCGGGCGCCAGCATCGCCAGCGGCGTGCGCGTCGCGCCATCGACCAGCGTCAGCCCGGCCCCGGCCTCGATCGTGAAACTGCCCCCCGGCCCGGCATAGCGTCCCGCGAAATCGTTCGGCTTTTCAACCGCGGGCGGCGCCAGCGGTTTGGGCGTCGGCAGCGGCTTGCCCTCCTTTGCCGCGCGCATCGCCTGGCAGGCGAATTGCGTGATCAGCCGGGGGCGATAGCCGGCCTGGCCCGCCATCGGCGTGCTGGCAAAGGCGCCGACTTCGGCAATCGCATCGCTGTGGAACGCCGAGGCAAAGCTGACCATGCCGCCAGTGTGGTGGAGGAGATCATGGCCGTCGGTGGGCCGGTGCATCAGCCCCAGGCCATAGGTCTCCGCCGGCACCGCCGGGACCTGCAGGACCGGCGCCGCCAGCCACAGCTTTGCCAACGCATCGCCGAGCAATGGCGCGCCCTTGCCCTGGCCGACGGCGATCAGGAAGCGCAGGTATTTCGCCATGTCGGGCAGGGTGGCCGCCACCGATCCAGCCCCCAGCGAGGCATCGACCCAGGGCGCCGGCGCCATGACGAACGGCGGCACCTGCGGCCGGTCGGGGCGCAGCGCGCCATAGCTCGCCGGATAACGGCTACGATCGCGAAAGGCGATGTTGCCGCGGCTGTCGTTCATGCCGAGCGGGCGCATGATCCGCGCCTCGATGCTGCGCGCCAGCGGGCGGCCGTCGATGCGCTCGATGGCGCTGCCGACCAGATCATAGGCGGTGTTCGAATAGCTCCAGTGGCTGCCGGCCTTGAAGCCGGTCCATAATCTGTAGCCATCGGGGCCGAATGGCGGCGCGAAATCCGGTAGCCCCGTCGTATGGTCGAGCAGGCCGCGGAAAGTGAACGGTGCATCGGGAAGCGGCGCTTCGGGCAGCACGGTGCGGATGTCGGCCTCCAGATCGATCTTGCCCTCCTGCACCAGCTGCAGGCAGCACAGCGCGACGAAGGATTTGCTGATCGATCCGATCTGCCAGAGGTCGTTGGGATCGAGCGGCACCTTGCGTTCGTAATTGCGCGGGCCCGACTGGATCAGTGCGGTGAACGGCCCGTCGACGACGACCAACCCTAGTGACGGCAGGCCGAAGAATTTGCGGTGGTCCTCGACATAGGCGGCGATGGCGGCGAGCGCGGCCCTTTGCCCAGCATTGGCTCCCGGCGCGGAGACCGCGGCGCGGGCGACGCCGGGCAGCGCGGTGGCAGCGGTGCCGGCAAGAAACAAGCGGCGATTGATCGGCATGAGTGAGTCCCCCGGCGGAGAGGGAATGTGACGGCGGCGCAAGCCCCGTGTCAACGCCGGCTACAGCCGAACCATCGCCATCATCGCCTTCGATCCATAGCGGTCACCCGCCGTCATGCCCGGCGGCAGCGCGGCATCGAGCGCCGCCATGTCGGCGGCGGACAGCGCCAATGCAGCGGCGCCGGCATTGTCCTCCAAGGTCACGCGGCGCTTCGACCCCGGGATCGGCACGACGCTGTCGCCCTTGACCAGCAGCCACGCCAGCGCAACCTGCGCGGCGGTGGCGTCGTGGGTGGCGGCGACCTGCTTCACCACCGCGACCGCCGCCATGTTGGCGTCGTAATTGGCGCCCTGGTAACGCGGGTCCCTGGCGCGATAGTCGGTATCGGGAAGCTCCTCGGCGCGCGGCTGGCTGCCGGTCAGGAAACCGCGGCCCAATGGCGAATAGGGCACAAAGCCGATGCCGAGTTCCTGGCACAACGGCCAGATCTCCTCTTCGACGCCGCGTTCCCACAGCGACCATTCGCTTTGCAGCGCGCTGATCGGGTGGACGGCATGGGCGCGGCGGATGGTGGCGGGGCCGGCCTCGGAAAGCCCGAGGAAGCGCACCTTGCCCGCCTGCACCAGGTCCGCCATCGCGCCGACGGTGTCCTCGATCGGCACGTTCGGGTCGACGCGGTGCTGGTAGAACAGGTCGATACGATCTGTGCCGAGGCGTTTCAGGCTGGCC
>JANOCM010000033.1:0-2053 GCA_031412175.1 Alphaproteobacteria bacterium | reverse complement strand
GCCGCCAGCGTTTCCAGCGTGCCGTCGGTATAGGGGCGCAGCCATTCGGCGCGGCCGAAGCGCGACTGGAACGTCACCTTGACCGGCAGTTGCAGCGCCTCCTGCAGCAGCCGACCGGTCTTCAGGCACTGGCAGTGATAGGGGTCGCCGCGATCCAATGTGCGCTGCGGCATGCCGTGGAAGCTGGTGACGATCAGCTGGGGTTCGAAATCGAGTTTCGCCAGACCGGCACGGACGCTGCCGGCGAGCGCCGCGATATGATCGGGATTGTCGTAATAGGGCGGCAGCGTGCGCAACGCTGGCTGCCAGCGCCATTTGGCGATCGCGGCATTGGCGGCATCGACGACGGTGGCATTGGTGGCGGCCGAATATTGCGGATACAGCGGCGCCAGCACGATGCGGTCGCAGCCCTGCTCCATCAGCGCCTGCAAGCGTTCGCCGATCGACCGCGTACCATAACGCATCCCCCAGTCGACGATGACCTGCGGGCCGAACGCACCCTGCAACGCCTCCGCCTGGCGGCGGGTTATCGCGGTTATCGGCGACCCCTCGGGTGTCCACACCTTGGCATAGTTGGCAGCGGTGGTGCGCGGCCGGATGTTGAGGATCAGCAGGTTGAGGATTGGCTTCCAGATAAAGCCCGGAATTTCGATGACGCGCGGATCCGACAGGAATTCGCCGAGGAAGCGCTTCACCGACGGCACATCGGGGGCATCGGGCGAGCCGAGGTTGACCAGCAGCACGCCGACCCGGCCGACCCGCGCCGGCGGATGGCCGTCAGGCAGCAGTGCCGCGGCACCCGATGGCGCAGGAAACACGCTGTTCATGCCGCCACCAGCGGCAGGTCGCGGCGGCGGCCACCGCCGGCGGCAAAAATGGCATTGGCGACGGCGGGGGCGATCGGCGGCGTGCCGGGCTCGCCGATACCGCCGGGATTTTCGCTCGATGCGACGATGATCACCTCGATCGCCGGCGCATCGGCGAGCGTCAGCAGCGGATAGCTGTCGAAATTGCGCTGCTTCGCGTCGCCATTCTCGAACGTGACGCGGCCGTGCAGCGCCGCGGTCAGGCCATAGATGATGCCGCCTTCGACCTGGGCGCGCACCGTGTCGGGGTTGATCACCCGGCCGCAATCGACCGCCGCCCAGACCTGGGTGACGCGCGGCGGTTCACCGTCCTTCAATTCGACCTCGGCAACCTGGGCAACGATGCTGCCGAAACTTTCCACCAGCGCGACGCCGCGGCCGACACCTGGCGCGACCAGCCCCAGCGGGCCGCCGGCCTTGAGCACGGCGCGCAGCACCGCGGCATGGCGCGGCTTGTCCTTCAACAGCCCGAGCCGGAACGCGCCCGGATCGGCGTCGGCCGAAACCGCCAGTTCGTCGACAAAGCTTTCGACGATGAAGCCGGTGAAACTGTGCCCGACCGAGCGCCAGAAGCCCAGCGGCACATTGCAGTCGGCGAGGCTGTGGACCACCCGGATATTGTCGATGCCATAGGGAAGATCGACCGCGCCTTCGATCGCGCCAGCCCCGGCCTTGGGATCGCCGCCGCCGACGGGCAAGTTGCGGGCAGCAAAACCGGCGCCGATATCGGGCACCGCGACATGCGCCACCCAGGCGGTGATTGCGCCGGCGGCGGCGCGGCCGCGCAGCCGGGCCGCGACCGCGGGGCGCCACATGTCGTGGCCGAAATCTTCCTCGCGGCTCCAGATGAGCTGCACCGGCTTGCCGACCGCTTTGGCGATCAGCGCTGCCTGGACACAGGCATCCTTTTCGACCTTGCGGCCGAAACCGCCGCCGAGCAGCGTCGGGTAGATGACGACCGCGTCGCCGTCGAGATCGAGCGCCTTTGCCACCGCCCAGTTGGCGATCGTCGCTGATTGCGTCGGCGCCCAAACCTCGGCCTTGCCGTCGGCGATCCGCGCGGTGGCGGTCATCGGTTCGAGGCAGGCATGGGCGAGGAACGGCAGCGTGTAATCGGCCTGGACGGCACCCGCCTCGGCGGCTGCCGCGACGCTGCCGTCGCTGCGCACTTCGGTGCCCTCGGCATC
>JANOCM010000032.1:0-1572 GCA_031412175.1 Alphaproteobacteria bacterium | reverse complement strand
CTCGCCCGCGCCTATGCCGCCGGCGGCGCCACCTGCCTGTCGGTGCTGACCGAGGATCGCTGGTTTCAGGGCGGCGACGCCTATCTGATGGCCGCCCGCGCCGCCTGCGCGCTGCCGGTCATCCGCAAGGATTTCATCGTCGATCCCTGGCAGGTCATCGAGGCGCGCGCGATCAACGCCGATGCCGTGCTGCTGATCATGGCGGCGCTGTCCGACGCGCAGGCCGCCGAACTCGAGGCGGTGGCCATCGCGCACAATCTCGATGTGCTGGTCGAGGTGCACAATGCCGAAGAGCGCGACCGCGCGCTGTTGTTGAAGACGCCGCTGCTCGGCATCAACAACCGGAATCTCAAGACCCTGGCGGTCGATCTTCAGACATCGTTCGATCTGGCCGATACCCCGGGCCGCACGCTGGTCGGCGAAAGCGGGCTGTCGGGCCCCGACGACCTGGCGCGGCTCGCCGCCGTCGGCGTCCGCACCTTCCTCGTCGGGGAATCGCTGATGCGCCAGGCCGATGTGACGGCGGCAACGCGGACGCTGTTGGGGCTTGCCGCATGACGCTGACCCACCTCGACGAGCATGGTTCTGCGCGCATGGTCGATGTCTCGGCCAAGGCCGCGACACGGCGCGAGGCCGTGGCCGAAGGCTTTATCGCCATCGCCGGAGCAGCGCTGGCTGCGATCCGCGATCAGGCCGTGGCGAAGGGCGATGTCCTCGCCGTGGCGCGCGTCGCCGGCATCATGGGCGCCAAGCGTACCGCCGACCTGATCCCGCTCTGCCACCCGCTCCCGATCGACGCGGTGACGCTCGATCTTGCCATCGAAGCGACCGGCATCCGCGCCACCGCGACCGTCGCCACGACGCACGGCACCGGGGTCGAGATGGAGGCACTGACCGCCGTTTCGGTGGCGCTGCTGACTATCTACGACATGGCGAAGGCGATGGACCGCGGCATGACAATTTCGGGCATTCGGCTGCTAAGAAAGTCCGGTGGCCGGTCGGGCGAATGGGTCGCCGACTGATGGCTCTGCTGGCGGTCGACGACGCGCTGGCGCAATTGCTTGATGGCGTTACGGCGCTGCCGGCCGAACTGGTGGGGCTCGACGCCGTGCGCGGCCGTATCCTCGCTGAAGCTGTTGTCGCGAAATTGACCCAACCGCCGTTCGATGCGTCCGCGATGGACGGCTATGCAATCCGCTGGGCCGATCTGCCGGGCCCGTGGCGCGTGACCGGCGAAAGCGCCGCCGGGCATGGCTGGGCCGGCACGCTTCAAGCGGGCGAGGCGGCGCGGATCTTCACCGGCGCGCCGCTGCCGGCGGGTGCCGACACGGTGGTGGTGCAGGAGGAAATCCGCCGCGAGGGGGATGTCGCAACCCTGTCCGGTGAGGGCCCGCCGCGACAGGGCGCGCATATCCGCAAGGCAGGCCAGGATTTCGCCGCCGGTGACGTGGTGGCAGCGGCCGGCGACCGGCTGACCCCGGTGCGCATCGGTTTGCTCGCCGCCGCCGGCCATGGCGCGGTGCCGGTGGTGCGGCGGCCGCGCGTCACGCTGATCGCCACCGGCGACGAACT